>NZ_MKRU01000040.1:6062-19360 GCF_001897985.1 Microbacterium sp. 69-7
CGGCCCCCACCGCCGGCCCCGCCAGCGGGCGCGACGTCGTGCTCGTGCTCGGCTTCCGCTCGCGGGCGGACGGTCGACTGAACGCCCTGCAGGCATGGCGGACGCGCATCGCGGTGCGCTCGGCACCGCCCGACGCACTCTTCGTCTTCTCCGGCGGCACCGTACGCGGAACCGAACCGGAGGCGGCGGTGATGGCGCGTCACGCGACTGTTCGTCTGGGCGTGCCGCCGGATGCCGTCGCCATCGAGTCGGCGGCCGAGAGCACACGGGAGAACCTGTCGTTCAGCCTGCCGTGGCTGCGGGAGGCCCGCACCATCCGCATCGCCTCGAACACGGCGCACGCCCACCGCGCCCGCGGCTACCTGCGCGAGCTCGATCCGCACCTGTGGGCGCGTCTTCGCCGCACCCGCGACTTCCGCCCGCTCGAGCTCGGCCCCCTGCGACTCGCGCTCACCTTCTACGATTTCGTCGCGGCGCGCTCGGCCGGCCGCGCCGCCGCCATGGCCGTCGCGAACCGAGCGGTCATCGGCGTGCGCGCCGGCGAGGACGCCGTCTCGGGTGCTCAGCGCAGGGGCGCCACCGAGGCGTAGGCGCCGACCCGCTCCGAGACCGGTACGTCGTAGATCCGCGCCGCCTGCGCCGCACTCCACCGGGTCCGTCCGGGATCGCCGCCGGCGACGAACGCGACCGCGTCGGCGTGCACCGCGTCGGCGAGCTGCGGGGGCGGCGCATCGCCCGCCAGCGACGCGATGCCCTCGGCATCCAGACAGTCGAAGAAGAAGGACACGTCGAGGCAGTGCTCCGCGAATCCGAAGCGCCCCGACGGCCACGAGAATCGGTACATCCAGGTGGGCGCCGCACCGCGGCGGTGAGCGCCCGAGCGCGCTCGGGCTCCACATCGCCGAGAGCGGCAGACAGCGACCACACCCGGTGGAACAGGTGTTGTGCCGACGGCATCCCGAGGAGGGTCAGCACCGCACCACCTCCGGCCGACTGGCCGGCGATCGTCACGCGGGCCAGATCGCCCCCGAAGGCGGCGATGTTCTCCTGTACCCACTCCAGCGCCGCGAGCCAGTCGCGCACGCCGCGGTTGGACGGCGCCCCGTCGATGTGACCGAAACCGTCCACGCCGAGGCGGTACGAGATGGTCACGGTCGCGGCGCCGTCGCGCGCGAAGGCACGGCCGTCGTACCAGGGGCTGGCGGGCGAGCCGGAGAAGAAGCCTCCGCCGTGGATCCACACGAGCACCGGAAGCCCGGCGGCTCCCGGGTCGGGCGTGACGACATTGACGTTGAGCGTGCCGTCGTCGGGGATGCTGGGCTCGGGGATGAGGGTGATCCCGGGGTCACCGCGTTGCGCCGTGGCGCCGCTCTCCCACCGGCGGCTCCGCGAACGGGATGCCGAGGAACGCGGCCGAACGGCTCCCGTCCGCCGCCGTCCGCCAGCGACCGCGCACACGTCCGGCGGTGATCAGGATCTCGGGATCGCTCTGCACGGTCGGATCATGGCACGGCCCGATCGGGGCCGGAGTCGATCACGGCACGGGCGGTCGCGGCTCGGCCGTCACGATGCGCGCATGCGGCATGCGCCGGCGCATCACCGCGATGGACTCGGGGTTGTCGTCGACGAGCACGGCGTCTCGCCCCAGTGCGCTGCACACCGCCCCCGTGGTGCCGCTGCCGGCGAACAGATCCAGCACGCGGTCACCGGGTCGGCTGGACGCCTGGACGATCCGACGAAGGATGCCTTCGGGCTTCTGCGTGGGGTAGCCCGTCTTCTCGCGGCCGCTGGTCGGCACGATCGTGTGCCACCACACGTCGGTCGGGAGTTTGCCCCGGGCCGCCTTCTCGGCCGTGACGAGCCCGGGGGCCATGTAAGGCTCTCGGTCGACGGCATCCGAGTCGAACCAGTACCCGCGTGGATCCTTCACGTAGACCAGTATCGTGTCGTGCTTCGTGGGCCACCGGCGGCGGCTCTTGGCGCCGTAGTCGTAGGCCCAGATGAGCTCGTTGAGGAACGACTCCCTGCCGAACAGCGCGTCGAGGAGCACCTTCGCGTAGTGCGCCTCGCGGTAGTCGAGGTGCACGTACAGCGTGCCGTCGTCGGCCAGCAGCCGCCACGCCTCGCGCAGGCGCGGCTCGAGGAACTCCCAGTAGTCGTCGAACCGGTCGTCGTAGCGGCGCAGATCGCCGCGCAGGCGCGCGTAGCTCGTGCCCCGGAAGCCGGTCTTGACCTCGCCGCGCACGCCGCTGCGGTCCGCGGACTCGATCGCCTTGCCTTGCAGACGCCCCGTGTTGAACGGTGGGTCGAGATAGATCAGGGTGAACGCGGCATCCGGCAGAGCATGCGCGACCGCGAGGTTGTCGCCGTGGTGGATCTCGACGGCGCCGGGAACGTCGACGGTGCCGGGTGCCGGTGCGTGGGTCACGGAACGCGGTGCAGCCAGGCGTCGGTGGAGAACTTCTCCTCGACGAGGGCCTCGGCCTCGGCGTATTCCTCTTCGGTGATATGACCGGGCTCGGCGCCGTAGAGCGTGGAGAACGTCTGCATGAATCGCTCGATGATCGCCTCGCGCGGCAGTCCCGTCTGGCTCCGCAGCGGGTCGACGCGCTTGGCCGCAGAGACGGTGCCCTTGTCGCTGAGCTTCTCGCGGCCGATGCGCAGAACCTCGGTCATCACCTGACCGTCCATGTCGTAGGACAGCGTCGCGTGATGCAGCACGCCGCCGTTCGCGAGCCGCTTCTGCGCGGCGCCGCCGATCTTTCCGGCCGGCGAGGCGATGTCGTTGAGCGGCTGGTACACGGCATCCACGCCGAGCGAGCGCAGCGCCTGCAGGGCCCAGTCGTCGAGGAACGCGTAGGAGTCCGCGAAGGTGAGGCCGGCGACGAGCGATGCGGGCACATAGAGCGAGTAGGTGACGATCGAACCGGCGGCCATCAGCATGGCGCCGCCGCCCGAGATGCGCCGCACGACGTCGAATCCGTGCCGTGCCGCGCCGTCGGGGTCGACCTCGTTGCGGTACGACTGGAACGAGCCGATCACGACGGCCGACTCGTTCCACTCCCAGATGCGCAGGGTCGGCTTGCGTCGGCCATCGCCCACGCGCGTCGTGAGCACCTCGTCGAGGGCGAGGTTCATGGCGGGCGAGACCGCCTTCTCGTGCACGACCTCCCACGGGAAATCGCGCCAACCGGGAGCGGTCACGAGCGCCCGGCGCACGGCCGTACCGACCGACTCCGGCGTGAATCCGAGCAGCTGCGCACCCTCGGGCAGGGCCCCGCGGACGGCGGCCGCGATGCCCGCGGCATCCGTCTCCACGGGAAGCCCGGTGACGGCGGCGTCGATGTCGGCGAGGGCGTCATCGGGCTCGAGGAAGAAGTCGCCCGCGAGGTGGAAATCGGCGATGCGTCCGTTGTCGACCTCGAGGTCGACGACCACGAGCTTGCCGCCCGGAACCTTGTACTCCCCGTGCATGACTCCAGCGTACGAGGTCGGGACAGCCCTCCGGCGCACGCCGGAATCACTCCGTCCACCCATATACGCGCCGCACGCTCCACCCGATGATGACGGGGTGCCCCCTCTCTCGGTCCGCCCCGCCCTCTCGCCCCGCCCGGCCCGGCGCGCCGTCGCACCGCTCGCCGCCGTGACCGCCGCCCTGTTCTCGGTGGGGGTGGCCGTGACCCTCGGCGGGGCCCCGGCGGCGGCGAGCTCGTCCGCGGTGCACGTCGTCGCGTCCGTGAGCGGCGCCGCGGGAGGGGTGACGGCGATGACGCTGTCGACATCGGGCGGCGTGGCGTTCGTCGTCGACGGGTCGGATGCCGTCGGCCTGATCGACACCGCGACCAACGCGATGACAGGAGCGACCTCGTCGCCGCCGGCATGGCTCGGCGTGCCGACGGATCTCGCCACAGCTCCCGACGACACCGGCGCCTACGTGGTCACCGACGACGGTTGGGTTTCGCTCGTTCACGGCGACGGCAGCGTCGACGCGGTCAGCGCACTTCTCGGTACCGGTTTCGGGGCGCTGGCGGCGGTTGCGAACGGGCCGAGCATCGTGGTCGTGCCGAGCGCGGTGAGCCCGAGCGCGATCTACCGCGTCAACGTCGGGGCGGGCACCATCAGCCCGATCCCCCTCGGGACCGCGACGCCCTCGACGCTCGGCCGCGTCGCCGTCGGAGCGGGAAACGGCAACGACAACCCGCTCCTGCTCGCAGGCACGGCCGGCGCGGTGGGCGTTCTGTACCTGTTCGACGGCCCGTTCGCCCCCACCGGGCCGACGACGGCGATCACCCTGCCGGCAAGCTCCGGCGCGTACGACGTCGCGCTGTCTCCCGACGGCGCGCAGGCCGCGGTCACCTCCCCCATCGACGGGCTGGTCTTCCTCGTGGACGTCGATCCCACCTCGCCCGGCTTCGGCAGCGTCAGCGCAACGGTGTCCGCCGTGCCCGCGACGCGGGTCGCGTACAGCCCCGACGGATCCGCGCTCTACGTGGTCGGCGCGAACACCGTCACCGTCGTCGACCCGGTCACCGGTACCGCAGAGACGTCGTTCGCCATCGACGAGACGAGCGCGGCGGCGATCGCCGTCTCGCCGTCCGGCGCACGCGTGTGGGTCGCCGACGCGCACGTGCCGGGAGGCATCGCCATGCTCGCGGACCCCGCGGTGACGGCTCCCGCGGCGAATGCGACCGTCGGCGCGATGTTCTCCGCGATGCTCACGGCATCCGGGTTCGACCTGCCGGTGACCTACGCCGCGACGCCGGCCCTGCCGGCCGTTCTGACGCTCGATCCGGCAACCGGCTCGGTCTCGGGCACACCGAGCCTCGAGGGCCCCGCGACGGCCTACACGATCACGGCCTCATCGTCCGACGGGGCGGCGGCGACGACCACGTGGACTATCGCCGTCGGCGCCGCACCGGCCGCGGCCGCGCCCGCGCCCGCGAACGGTGAGAGCGACTCACACCGCCTCGCGGACAGCGGCGGTGCGGTGAACGGCCCCGTCCTCGGCGTCGGAGTGATGCTGCTCGCCGGAGGCGGCGTCCTTCTCACGCGACGCCGCCTCGTGCGGCACACGCGCCGCGACGGCGGCGCGTGAGGTCACATCCAGACGGTCCAGCACGGCGGACACGTGCTTCTCGACGGTACGCTCGCTGAGCCCGAGCCGACTGGCGATCTCGGCATTGCGCAATCCGGCCGCGATCAGCCGGGCGACCTGTGCCTGGCGCGGGCTGAGATGCGCCGCGGCATCCTCGTCGCCGACCGGCGCGAGCAGGGCAGCGAGGTGGACACGCGAGCGCAACCCCAGGACGGCCAGCACCTCGGCGGCGTGGGACTTCACGGTGCCCAGCGACAGAAATCGCAACCTCGCGATCGCGGGGTTGCTGTGCCCTTCCGCCATCAGCGCCGCGATCTCGCGCTCCCGTGAGCTGAGAACGCTGATGTCCCCGACGATCGAGGGATCGTTCGCCGACAGGCGCCGCCAGTCGCGGGCCGCGAGCGCCCTCACCGACTCGATCCCCAACCGATCGGCCTCGGACGCGATGCGGCGCAAGGCTGCGGCAGCGCGGCGGGTGTCGGGGTCGAGACTCGCGTGCAGGTGCCGCCCGCGCAGAGCCTCGATGTCGGAACCCACCGCTTCGTCGAGATGGACCGACGCGACGGCGTGGGCTCTCGCCTCCTCGAGCCGTCCGCGCATCGCCGCGATCGCTCCGCGCGCACGGGTGACCGCGGAGGCTGCGACGAGGTGCGAACTGAGGGCTGTCGCCTCGGCGAGCAACTCCTCTGCGCGCAAGAGATCACCGCGCTGAGCAGCGGCGGTGATGATGATCTCGGACGCGAAGGCGCGATCCCACAGCTTGCAGCGCGCGAGGCCGGGACCGCCGATCGCGGTGAGCAGCGCGGCGGAGGCCTGGAGCTGGCCGAGCGTGCGCATGCCCTAACCGACGTAGAGGCAGGAGCCGACGCTCAGATAGTTCGCGTCGTCGCGCGCACGGGCGAGCACCTCCGCGGCGGCGCGCCCCCGGAACGCGCTGAGCCGCGCTCGCAGAAGCTGGAGGGTCAGCGCGGCGCCGTCGATGCGCGCCGGCGGCGCGCCCGTCGCATCGGGTTCGCCGTCGCCTGTAGGGGCGCTCACCTGCCCCGGCGCGAGCCCGGCACCCTCGATCAGCTGCTCGGCGACGTCGAATTCGGCGACGCTGAGCGCGGCTTCGGCGAGGAGATACCGCGTCAGCAGGTCATCGCGGCGGGCACGCACGCTCGTGCGGCGCGGACCGGAGTCGCCGGGCAGGAGCGCGGGCAGCGTGATCCCCCGTCGAGACGCATTCGCCGTCCCCGCCATCGCGTCGGTCATCAGCACGAGGGCGCCCACCATGCGCGTCAGCTCCGCCGACAGGCCGACGGCCGCATCGGTCGCGCACGCGGCATAGTCCGCGGCGACGTCGAACCGACAGGCGATGACCGCGGCCATCGCGGCAGCGACGGCGAGCCGGGTTCGCGACTCGGCCGCATCGGGGTCGGCGCCCACGGTGTCGAGCATGCCCTGCAGGCGGGACAGATGATCCGCAGCGTCGCCGGAGAAGACGCTCACGAGCGTCGCATCCAGAGCGACCCGAGCCTGCTCACGGTCGCGGTCCGTGCTCCTCGCCACCGCGCGCATTCCTCCGCACTGACCGGCGGTCACGCCGGATTCTGCCGGAATCTTGACACGGGAGCGCGCGCCGCGAAACGGGGAGACCCCACGCGATGCGGAAATCATCCGTTTCCCCCACGCGTCGACGCGCACGAAGATCGCTGCGCGGCGTTATCCCGAGGGCGGGAGGTGCCGGTCGATCCATGCGATCACGTCGGCGATCACCTGGTCGCGGGTCACGTCGTTGAAGACCTCGTGACGGATGTCGGGGTAGACGAGCGTCGTCACGTCGGTCAGCCCGGAGCGCCGTCGGTAGGCCTCGGCGAGGCAATGGATGCTGCGGGGGCCGCCGACCGTGTCGTCGCGGCCGACCATGAGCAGGACGGAGACGTCGCGGGGAAGGTTCTTCGCGGGCTTGCCGATCAGCCGCAGCGTGTCCAGCGGCCCGAAAAGCCTCGCCAGCGGTTCCGAGGTGGTCAGCGGGTCGTCGAGGAATGCGCGGCCGACCGAGAGGTCGGAGGACAGCCACTCTGAGCCCATCGCTTCGGGCCCCGCCCACGGCGCGTTGAGGTCACCCGAGTTCAGGGATCCCGGCCAGCGCAGCGCCGAGCCGGTGAGGACGAGCGCGTCGTAGTCCCGCGGATGCCGGTCGAGCAGCATCTGCGCGAGGAACGAGCCCCACGAATGCCCGATGAGGATGAGGGGCAGCTCGGGGTGGTCGGCGCGGATGATGCCGCTCAGCTGTGCGCAGGCCGCGACGGCAGCCCTCAGCCCACCGGGGCCGAGTCGACCGAGCCGGCTCGCATCACCGCCGTGCTGCTCCAGGCCGGTGCGCCCGTGTCCGCGGTGATCGTCGGCGTAGACGAGGAATCCTGCGGCTGTGAGGGCCTCGGCGACGTGCGTGTAGCGGCCGGCGTGCTCCCCGACGCCGTGGAGGATCTGCACGGCGCCGCGCACGGGCGGGGCGCCGCCGTCGGGCTCGTAGAGGTCGTAGACGATGCGGATGCCGTGAGGATCGATGAAGGAACGTTCCTCGCGCCGCGCTGCTGCCATGGCCCGAGTCTAGGACCGGTGGTTGGCATTCCGGATATTGCTAGATAAGCTAGCCATTCATGAAGGACGTCACGTCACGCCGCTGGATCGGTCTGGTCTTCATCAGCCTCGCGGTCGCGCTCATCATCGTCGACTCGACCATCGTCAACGTCGCGATTCCGGCGATCGTGGACGACCTGGGCATCACCTCCACCCAGGTGCAGTGGGTGCAGGAGGCATACACCCTCGTCTTCGCCTCGCTGCTGCTGCTGTTCGGGTCGTTGGCCGACCGCATCGGACGGCGACGGCTGCTGCTGATCGGCGGCGCCCTGTTCGCGGGCGCATCGGTGCTGGCCTCGTTCGCACCGACGGGCGACCTGCTGATCCTCGCGCGTCTCATCCAGGGCGTGGGCGGTGCCATGATGCTGCCGAGCACGCTGTCGCTGCTGAACGCGACCTTCCAGGGTCGCGAGCGCGGCATCGCCTTCGCCGTCTGGGGATCGACGATCGGCGGCATGGCGGCCGTCGGCCCCCTGCTCGGCGGCTGGCTGACCACCTCGTTCTCGTGGCGCTGGGCTTTCGGCATCAACATCCCGCTCGGTGTCATCATCGCGATCGGAGTGCTGTGGGCGGTGGGCGAGTCGCGCGCCAAGAACGCTCCCGTGATCGACGCGATCGGCGCCGTCCTGTCTGTCATCCTCTTCGGCGCCCTCGTCTTCGGCCTGATCGAAGGCCGCACCCTCGGATGGTGGGAGCTCAACGACCCCTTCACCATCGGCGGCTGGAGCTGGCCGTTCTCCGTCTCGCCCGTGCCGGTGGCCTTCGCGATGGCGCTGCTCGCGGCCATGGGCTTCGTGACGTGGTCGCGGCACCAGGCACATCGAGGACGTCCGACCCTGCTCGATCCCCGCCTCTTCTCCATCGCGACCTTCCGCAGCGGCAACATCGCCGCCCTCGTCGTCGCACTCGGCGAATTCGGAATCATCCTGTCCCTGCCGCTCTGGCTGCAGTTCGCGCTCGGATTCGACGCCCTGCAGACCGGCCTCATCCTCATCGCGCTGGCCGCGGGCTCGTTCGTGGCCAGCGGGTTCGCGGGCGCATCCAGCGGCAAGATCAGCGCCGTGCTCATCGTCCGCGCCGGCCTCGTCGCCGAGATCGTGGGCGTGGTCGCAGCGGGCCTGGTCGTCGGCTGGGATGCCGGGACGCAGTCGGCCTGGCTCTGGCTGCTGCCCGCCCTGTTCGTCTACGGCTTCGGCGTGGGCCTCGCGACGGCGCAGCTGACGGGGGTCCTCCTGCAGGACGTGCCGGTCGAGCTGTCCGGGCAGGGGTCGGGGACGCAGTCGACGGCCCGTCAGGTCGGATCGGCGCTGGGCATCGCGATCCTCGGAACCGTGCTGTTCACCGGCACCGCCGGCATCCTGTCGTCATCCCTCGACGATCGCGGACTGCCGGCACAGGAGCGCGATCAGATCGTGTCGGCGGTGGTCGACAGCTCGGGCGGGGCCATCGCCGTCCTCGCTGCGAACCCGGCGACCGCGCCGATCGCCGCCGACGCGAAGGCGGCGTTCTCCGACGCGACACGGCTGTCGGCGTTCACCGCCGGAGGCTTCCTCGTGGTGGGACTGCTCGCGACGATTCCGCTGGGCCGCGAGCGGCGGCGCGACGAGACCGACGCGGCGCAGCCGTCCGTGCAGAGCTGAGGATCGGCGGCGACAGCCGCATCCCCGATACTTAGCATGACTAATGAGCTATGCTAAGTATCAGCATGAGCCCCGAGACGCCCGCCCCCGCCGCACCCGACCTCTCCGCACCCGCCGCCGAACTGCGCATGGCGACCTTCCGTCTGGCGCGACGACTTCGCTCCCAGCGGGCGGTCGACACCATGAGCGACGCGCAGTTCGCCGTGCTGGCCGCTCTGTCGGTGCACGGGCAGCACACCCTCGGCGAACTCGCCGACCGGGAGCGCGTGTCGGCGCCGTCGATGAACCGCACGGTGAACGGCCTGGAGGAATCGGGCTACCTCACGCGCACGACCGACGCCGACGACCGCCGCAAGGTCAACATCGCGCTCACCGACGCGGGTCGCGCGGTCGTGGAGGAGACCGTCCGGCGCCGCGACTCGTGGCTCGAAGACGCCCTGGCCGCATTGACGGCGTCGCAGCGCGAGCTGCTGCGCTCCGCCGCCGAGCTGATGCGGGAGGTGGCAGCCCGATGAGTTCGCCCACCCGCGCGTCGAATGCGATGTTCCGCTCTTTCTCGGTCTTCAACTACCGCGTCTGGTTCATCGGCGCACTGGTGTCCAACATCGGCGCGTGGATGCAGGCCACGGCGCTCAGCTGGGTCGTGCTCACGCAGCTCACGCACAACGACGCGGGGGCGATGGGCGTGACGATGGCGTTGCAGTTCGCGCCTCCCCTGCTGCTGGTGAGCGTGACGGGCTGGGTCGCCGACCGCTTCGAACGGCGACGGCTGCTGATGGTGACGCAGAGCTCGCTTCTCGTGCTCGGGGCGACCATCGGCATCCTGATCCTCAGCGGCGTCATGACGCTTCCCCTCATGTACGTCTTCGCCTTCGCGCTGGGTCTCGTGGCGGCGTTCGACAACCCGACGCGCCAGGCGTTCGTGTCGGATCTCGTCGACCGCGAGAACGCCTCGAACGCGGTGGCACTGAACGCGGCATCCTTCAACGGCGCCCGGATGATCGGGCCCGCCGCCGCCGGCGTCGTGATCGTCGCGGTCGGCACCGGCTGGGTGTTCCTGATCAACGCGGTGACGTTCCTCGCGATGATCGTGGCTCTGCGGCTGATCCGCTCCGAGGAACTCGTGCCGCGCATCACGGCGCCCGGGGCATCGCGTCTGGCCGACGGCTTCCGCTACGTCGGCAGCCGCCCCGACCTCATGGTGACGTTCGTGATGGTGTTCCTGCTCGGCGCGTTCGGCATGAACTTCCCGATCTTCGCCTCGACGATGGCCCTGGAGTTCGGACGGGATGCCGACGGCTACGGGCTGCTGAGCTCGATCCTGGCCATCGGCTCACTCGCCGGGGCCCTGTTGGCCGCCCGGCGGGATCGTGCGCGGATGCGTCTCGTGATCGTGGGCACCGGCATGTTCGCGGTCGCGGGAACGGTCTCGGCGTTCATGCCGGACTACTGGCTGTACGCCATCACGCTGATGTTCACCGGGTTCTCGGTCGTCACGACGCTCACGACGGCGAACGGCTACGTGCAGACGACGACCGATCCGGCGCTGCGCGGGCGCGTGCTCGCCCTGTACATGGCGATCCTCATGGGCGGAACGCCGATCGGCGCGCCCATCGTGGGCTGGGTGGCCGCGGAGTACGGGGCGCGTGCCGCCATCCTGCTGGGGGCCGCGGCGGCATTCGTCGCCTTCGCCGGCGGCTTCGGATGGCTGCTGTGGTCGGGGCGCCTGCACCGTCACGAGTCGCGCCGCTTCGCCCTCTCGCTGGACGAGACCCGGCCCCTGTCGATCGTGACCCCGGAGGAGTTCAGCGACGAGGTGGCGGGAACGACGCCGATCTCGCTGCCCGATCCGACACGGCGGTAGCACCACCACGAATCGGCCTCTGCCGCCACCCATCATGCATCGCACCCCGTCGCGGATCACGACGTGTGCGAAATGTCCATTGCAGTATTCGAATCTTTGTTCTATTATCGAAGGAGAGAAGCCCCGCGTATCCCCCCGATCCTGATGCGGGTTCTGCGCTCCGGCCTGTCCGGAGCGAGGGGATGATGCACGTGAGCGCGCAGCGGGAAGACGTGGCCGACATCGGCCGCATGCTCGATACGCCGTGGCCGGCGCTGGACCGGCTGGTCGCCGATGTGGTGGATGCGCGGCGGCGGATAGCCGAAGTCCAGGCCGAGGAAGCTCGACTTCTCGCCGACGCGGTCGGACTGGTCGCGGATCGGACCGCGTTGCTGCGACAAGAAGCTCAGCAGCGGGGCAGCTCACCCCTCCGGTCGAGCGACGCGGACCTGCCGCTTCGGGAAGTGGCGCTGGAGTTGGGCATGGCGATGCGCGCCTCAGACCGGGGCGTGCAGCGACGGATGTCCGAGGCGTATCTGCTGACCACGCTGTTTCCTCGCACCCACGCGTCATGGGCCGACGGCGAGATCGACGCAAGCCATGCCTGGGCCATCGCGCGAGCGGGCGCGGTGCTGCGGACGAGCGAGGATCGCGCCCGCTTCGAAACCCTCGCGCTCGAGGCGGCACGGACGGAATCTCCCTCGCGAATGACCCAGGCGGCGAAAGCCATCGCGGCGACCATCGACCCGGCGGCGTTCGACGACGCCGTGCACCGGGCAACGGACGAGCGATCCGTGCGCCTGTTCGACCTCGACGACGGCATGGCTAGACTCATCGCCGATCTGCCCGCGCCGATCGCGTACGCGATCTACGACTCGCTCACGACACGCGCTCGGACGATCGTCGACCGGACCGACACCGACACCGACACCGACACTTCCAAGGATGCGTGCGGCGAGCCCCGGCGAGCCCGAGGCGACGATGCCGACACCGTCGTCACCAGCCGATCCGCCGACGCGGAGCGCCGCACCCTCGCGCAGGTCCGCGCCGACGTCTTCGGCGACCTCCTGCTGACCGCAGCACCATCGACGACGGCCACCGGTGCGGGCCTGGACGCCATCCGCGCCCGCATCCAGGTGACGGTCCCCGCATTGACCCTCGCCGGAGACCCGGCGGGCGGACCTGCCATGCTCGCAGGTCACGGCCCCATCGACCCGGCGATCGCCCGCCGACTCGCGGGACTGGCGCCCGGCTGGGATCGTGTGTTCACCGATCCGCACACCGGTATCCCGGTCGCCGTCGACCGCTATCGCCCCAGCGCGGAACTCTCCCGCTACCTCGCCGCGCGCGACGAACGGTGCCGCGCGCCCGGTTGCACCCGGCCGGCCCACGGATGCGACCGCGACCATACGACCGCAGCGGCAGACGGCGGCGCGACCGCCCACGAGAACCTGGCGCACCTCTGCCGACGCCACCACACGATGAAACATCACACCGCCTGGCGTGTGCGCCATCTCGGTGGCGGAACACTCGAGTGGACCGGCCCCACGGGGCGCCGCTACACCGACCGGCCACCGTCACTGGTGAGGTTCGTTCCCGCGACCGAGGATCCGCCCCCGTTCTGAGCGAGGTGGGCACAGGTCAGCGAGCAGTCGACGCTCCTGCGACGACCCGCACCACGGCGAGCGCACACGCGTCGTGGGTCAGACGCGACGGGCCCGCGAGCGACTCCGACACGACGTCGTCCCAGGGTGCACCCGGAGTGCACGCTGCTCGGGCCGACGTCCAGCCGTCGCGGAAGGGACCCCGCTTCACGACGTGGCAGCCGGGCCGGAACCCTCGCCGCTCGCGAGGGATTCGGCGGCGCGCGCGTCGAGCAGCTGCTCGAGCGCGTCGAGGTCGTACCCCCGCACGTAGCCGCGGAAGAACTCTGCCAGGGCGTCGGCCGGCAACGTCCTGATCCAGGCACGCGCAGCGGGCGTGATCGACGGAGAGCTCGAACAGCTGCGAGACCTGGCGGATTCAACCGGTGGTCGCAACGAGTTCTGTGAACTTCTCCGATGGTGTCAGATAGCCGAGCGTTTTGCGTGGTCGT
>NZ_MKRU01000041.1:0-13006 GCF_001897985.1 Microbacterium sp. 69-7
CAGGTCGAGGATCGCGTCGACGACGTCGTCGGCGTGCATACGGCTGAGCACGGCGGCGATGTCGGCGGTGTCGCGGGCTTTGAGGATCTGGGCCTGGGCGTTGTCGTCGAGCTCTTCGATGACATCCGCTTCCAGTTCGGGGGCGGTGTGGAGGTGCTCGAACAGGTCGTCGCGCTCCTGCGCAGAGGCATCCTCGATGAGGTCGGCGATCTGCGCGGGGCGCAGCCCGCGCAGTCTCTTGAAGCGGGAGCGGGCCGCGGCGGACTGTTCGTGGCCGATGAGGGCTTCGAACGACTTCCAGTCCCGGAAGGTGTGGGTGTCGTGGCTCTTACGCGAGTACCAGGGGCGGGCGTGGACGTCCAGGCCGGTGGCGACCCACCCGCCGGGGATGTCGTCGATCGTGACGTCGTACGCGCGGACGAGCCTCGCGTTCTCGACGTCGATGAGCCGGTGCCCGAGGACCGCTTCCTTCAGGAGGACCTCCCCTTCGCGGCGCTCGAACGGCCGTACGTCCAGGGTCGGGCTGCCGAGCACGATCCGGTCCTCGTCGATGGCGTCGATGTTCGCGGCCGGCACGAAGAACGCGTTCGACCCGACCCGGGCGACAAGGCCGGTGACGGTGGGGTATCCCTCGGGGCCGAGGCGGACGATCACGTCGGCGAGCACGCCGATCTGGTTGCCCTTCGCGTCCTGGATCGGCTGCCGCAGCATCTCGGACAGGTACCGGCGGGGACGGGTGGTGGTCATGATTGCATCGTTCATCTGTCTTACCGTTTCTTCAAGACCGGAGGGGTCAGTGCCCCAGGGCGAGCTGGATGACGCGGACGATGACGAGGATCATCGCGATCAGCAGGTAGATCCGCAGCACGCTCAGCCCGAGCCGGCGGCCCGTGGACAGCTTCGGCGCCTTCAGCAGGGCGATGGGAGGCATCCGCCACGTCGAACGTTCACTGCGCGGAACCGCATCCGGGTCTTTCGGGGCGGGGTGTCGGAGTCGGATGGCACCGAAAACGAGGCCCGTGAGCAGCGCCAGCCCGCCGCCGATCGCGAGGATCAGGATGATCTGAGTGCTCGTGATGTCAGGGAAGATGACACTCGCGGTCAGCACCAGCGACAGGATCACGAGCACCGCGATCACCGCGGAGGTGAAGATGTTCAGCCACCGCCCGTTCACCCACGGGCCGAGCACCTCCTTGTCGTTGCACAGCAGCAGCAGGAACACCGTGGCCGAGGGCAGCAGCACCCCGGCGAGCACCTGCACCCCGACCGTGATCAGCCCGAGGGGGCTGCCCGGGATGATCACGATGATCGCGGAGATGAGCAGCAGCCCGGCGAACGCGGCGTAGAAGCCCTTCGCGTCGGACACCTTGCGGTGCAGCGAGTGCTTCAGGCCCAGCGTGTCGCCGAGCGCGTACGAGGTGGACAGGCCGACCGCGGCGGTCCCGATGATGGATGCGTCGATCAGCGCGATCGCGAACAGGATGCCGGCGATCCGGCCCACGTACTTCCCGATGCCTGCCGCGACCCCGCCGGCGTCGGTGAAGTTCCCGAACTCCGGGGTCCCGGCGAACACCGCGGCGGGCACCGCGATGAGGATCGTCGCACCCACGATGACGATGACGATGCCGATCCACAGATCGGCCTTCTCGTAGTTCATGAACCGCGGGGTGATCCGCTTGTCGATGATGTAGGACTGCTGGAAGAACAGCTGCCACGGCGCGACCGTGGTGCCGACGATGCCGATGATCAGCAGCATCACCGTGGACAGCTCCGCGCCCGGCGGGAACCCGGGGATGAACCCGCGCGCGACCTCCGCCGCGGAGGGGTGGGCCATGAACGCGAGCGGGACGAGGATGAGCGACCCGAAGATGAGGAACATGCACAGCCGCTCGAACCGCCGGAACGAGCCGGTGCTGACCGCACCGATGATCACGACCGCGGAGATGATCACGCCGGGCACCTCGGGAAGACCCAGATAGCTCAGGCCGAGGCTGATGCCAATGAACTCGGCGATGATCGTCAGCGCGTTCAGGATGAACAGGTCGATGACGCTGAACGCCCCCCAGAACTTCCCGAACCGCTCCAAGATCAGCCGAGCGTGCCCGACCCCGGTCACCGCGCCCAGGCGCAGCACCATCTCCTGGTTCACATACAGCACGGGAACCAGCAGCAGCAGCACCCACAGCAGCGACGTGCCGTAGTTCTGCCCCGCCTGGGTGTACGTGCCGAACGCACCGGCGTCGTTGTCCCCGACCATCACGATCAGGCCCGGGCCGACGATCGCCACAAGGGTGCGCAGCTTCGCGGACAGTTTCGTGCGAGGCGCATTGTCATCGAGCTGGATGGTGCCGAACGCGCCCTCGATGTTGCCGACGTGAGCGGAGTCGAGCACCGCGTGCTGCTGCGTCGGTGGAGTGTTGGTGGACGTCATGATGCATCGCTTTCTCACCCCGGGTCGGGTGGGCATGGAAGCGGAGCCCCGGGTGCGGTCACACAAAGCACGACCGCGCGAGAGGCACAGGTAAAGACGGGCAGGTCAAGACCCGCCCAGGCAGCCGGAACGGGCGCCTAGATGGCGAAGGGGGGCGTGCGGAACGCCCAACTATCGTGATCGCTCATCGCTCACCTCCCAGGTCGTGACCTCGCGCCTGCGGGTTCGTCGATGTCGACTTCACCTATCCACGTAAGACCTTTGGCACTTCATGACGTCACCCGGAAACCGGGAGCCAATCGGGGCGACCCCTTAAGCCGGGGAAGCCTGTCCTGACCCGGAGCGTCTCTCGACGTTTGGGGTCGCTGGCATGTGTTCATGAAGGAGCCTCAGCTAACGATCAGCGCCTAACAAAGCGAGTATAGGACCCATACGGCACCCGTCGACGCCAGATACCCCAATCCGGTGCGCCGAAATTCTGGGAAGAGTATCGCGCTAGCGGGCCGCGTACGCGTCTTCGTGAGTCGCCGGCCGGCAGCATCTCGGCGCGCTCCGAAAGATCGATCCGATCCGCTCGTGAACGGAGCCTGCGATGGACGGCGAGGCGGCGGGAGAATGGTGAGGTGAACCGTGAGGCGGCCCTGCTGCACCAGGTGCATCCGGCCAAGCTCTCCACAGACCTGACGGCCGATGTAGCATCCACCGCCCTGCTCTGGCAGCGTCGAGTGCCCGCCGCGCTGGCCGCAGGCCTCGTGCCCCCTGTGATCGCATCGACGATACTGATGCGGCGCGACCTGACCTGGCTGCGCAGGACCCGCCGTGGCCGGTACATGCTGACGCACATGCCCGCCTCGGCGCAAGCCGTGCGGCTGGCCGGCCAGTTGCTCGCCTGGACCGGCGCATACCGCAGGAACGTCATCGTCGTGGCCCTCGGACATGTCATCATCGCCCTCGGGTGGTCCAGCGGCCTCTGGAACGGCGGACGCTCGTGAATCGTCAGGAAGACGTTGCCACACACACGACGACGCTGAGAGGTGTGGATGCCGACGCCCGGATCGGCTGCGTCTACGCCTTGCGGCGATGCGAGCTGGGGGATCCAGCGGACCAGCGTAATCATGCTCGGCGCGATGATCCACGCCGAGAAGTAACGCCATCGGGACGATCGGCCCCCACCTCCACGAGCGAACTGGCCCGGAGCCCCCTCTTCACCTTTGAACGGCTCGCCGCACCCACGCCACGGCTGGCTTGGGCCAGATCAGACCGACCGCGCTGGGCCAAATGGGGTTGACAAAGCCAATCGTCTGGCGGCGAAGTAGGCGGATACGCCCGCGGCCGCGATCGCGACGGCGGCCGCGGCACCCGCGACCCAGGCGGCGCCCGACGGGCGGCGGCTCACTCCGCCAGCCGCACGTCGGGAAACAGGCCCTCGGGGGGAGCCGCGTACGGCAGCGGCTCGCCCTTCCCGCTCTGGTTATCGGTGGCCATCGCGTCCGCGGCCGCGAACGGCCCCTGCGGGTCCATCAGGACGCCCATGTGATGGTCGGCGTGGTCACGCCACCAGACGCTCATCCCCGTGGCCGGATCGCGGCGCAGGAACTCCCACGCCCGCCAGAGCGCTTCGAGGCGGATCACCGCCTCGTCGTACTCCCACCAACGCGCCGCCCACACGCGAGACTTGCCGTCGATCTTGCGCTTGTAGACGTTGCGCAGGTACTCGCGCACGAACTCGTCGACCGAGCCGTAGTAGAGGCTCGGCTCCGCCGCCGGCTCCTCGTCGACGACCTCGCCCGAGGCCTGGTCGACGGGGATCGGATCGGCCTCGGCCGGGTCCAGCTCGTCGTCGCCCCAATCGCTCATGACGCGCCCTCCGCTCCGATCGTGGCCTCGACGGTCGCAAGCTCCTCCTGAGCCTCACGGATCGTCCGCTGCGCCTGCGGATCGTGCGCCGCGATCGACGCGCGCACGTCGTCGGCGTACGCCGACGTCATCCACGGCTGAGTGCGGATCAGCGTCGGACGTGAGCCGGACGCGAGCACGACGGCGCGGCCCTTCGGCATCGCTGCCAGCTCTGCCACGTCCATGATCCGCTCACGGTGGTTCTGCTGGGAGACGGTGCGCTGTCCGCGGCCGTACGACGTCGACGTGGACAGCCGGTCGTAGTCACCGATGATCCTCGACAGATCGTCGAGGAACGCCGCTTCGGAGACGCCACCGCCGTAGACCTTGACGTTCGATGCGCTCCACAGCTTCTTCATGCCCGACTCGCCCCAGACCTCGACGCCCTGCGACCAGCTCTGCAAGATCGTCATGAGCACGATCCCGCGGGAGCCGTAGTGGCTGTAGAGGTTCGGCAGCTCACGCCACCGGCACACGTTCGCGGCCTCGTCGAGCACCCCGAGCATCGGCGTGCTGAGACGGCCACCGGCCGACCGGGCGGCCAGCTCCTCGGCGGCCTCGACAACGGCGACGGTCAGCGCCGTCACGAGCGGGCCGGCCGTGCCGCGGCCCTCCTTCGACAGGCTGTAGAGCGTCCCGCCGTCGCGCACGAACACCTCCGGGCTGAACTGGAGCCGGCTGTCGACCTGGCCGCGCAGGGGCGTCACCCACGCCGCGACCTGACGGTTGGTGAGGCACGAGGCCATCTGCTGGGCCGCGCCGAACACACCGCCGCGCTGCTTATCGGGAGCGTCGACGACGCCGGCCACCTGATCGGCGGTCAGCGTGAACTCATGCCGGCGAAGGATATCTACCGCCGTGTCGTCGGCCGGGCGCGTCAGCCACGTGTACACGTCGGTGATCGGGCGGTTGTCCAGCGCCGCGGCGAGCAGAAGGCCGGCCAGGAGGTCTTGGCCGGCCGAGTCGAAGTACGCATCCGTCTTGGCGCCCGGATCGCGCGAGCCGGCCGCGAAGTGCTCAGCCAGCTTGGCCGCGCGAACCTCGTCAGTGACGTACGAGAGCGGGTTCCACCACCAGGTGGGCTCCTCGTTCGCGATCGCCTGCGGATCGAACACCCACACCGGCCCCTTGGCCGCGCGCGGGTCGCGGGTCGCGTCCACGACGTCGCGCTTGTTCGACGTCACGAGGACCGCGCCCGGCGCATCCATGATCGCCGGCACCGCCCGCGAGGTCGTCTTGCCGGTACGTGGCCCCCAGATGTCCACGTGCATGTCCTCCCACGAGCCGTAGAGCGGCTGTGAACCGGCGACCGTGCGGCCGATGGGTACACCAGCCGAGGAGGTCACACCGAGGCGCTGAGCCTTCTCCTGGGCGCTCTTACGGCTCATCTCCGCGACGTCGCGACCGCGGCCCATGTACGCGGCCGCCCGGTCGACGCGAGAGCGGCGCTGACGGGTGCGGTGCAACCACACCGCCACCAGGACACCGAGCGCGATCGCGACGGCGAGGATGCCGCCGAGCACCCACCACGACGCGGCGGGCCAGCTCACGTTGCCGCTGAACACGCCGAACACGAGCGCGAACGGGTCGGACGGCAGTTCGGCGCCGTCGCCCGCGATCGCGTGGCCGAGCCGGACCGATCCGTAGACGGCGCCGACGAGCACCACCACGGCGATGATGCCGACCCAAAGCAGGATGGCCTCGCCACCCATGCCGCCCGGATCGCGGCGGCGGTTGTTCGGCGTGCTCATCCCTGTACCTCCTCGACGGCGCGCAGATGCCGGCGGCCGACGCGCGACTGTTCGTGCCAGAGCTTGTTGGTGTCGTTGATCGACAGCTCCACGGAGGTCAGCTGCACGTTCACCGGGATACCGGGCCGGCCGCCGACCTTCACGAGGAACTTGCCGCGGCCGGGGGGCTCGGCCTCCCGGCCCGTCGACGGGTCCCACGCGGGCGGGTCCTGCCAGCCGATCAACATCTCTTGCTCGGCCTGCGAGAACGGCACCGCGGCGCTGAGCTGAGGCATCTCCGCGGACGGCAGGCCCCCGCAGATGACCATGCCCGAGCGCTCGACGAAGCCGCGCGCCTTCATCCGGTCCTCCTCGGTGGGGAGAGCCAGCAGGTCGCTCATGGTGTGCGAAATCATCGCCATGCCGACGCCGCGCTGCCGGTTCAGGCGAGTGAGCGCGTCGACGCGATCGACCATGCCCCGGCCGGCGCGCAGCGCCCGCCACAGCTCGTCCAGGACGACGAAGTAGTGGCGACGGGGTTCGAGGCCGGCATCCGCGAGAGCGTTCGCCACGTTGACGGTGCCGAAGCCGGCGGACCAGCAGGCAAGCAGGGTCGCCGCCTGCAAGTCCATCTCGGAGTCATCGATCGCGGAGACGTCGTAGACCACGGGCGCGTCGCGGCGCATCGGGTTCGTGGTCTGCCGAGCGAACGTCTCCCCGAGACGCCCGCCGCCGACCAGGCCGATGAGGCTCGCTTCCAGGCCCTCGGTGATCGACTGGTAACGCTCATCGTTGCCACGGTCCAGCGCCACGGCGCGGACCTCGGCCGGCCCCTCCTGGATGACGCGGAGCAGATCACCGAGCACGGGCACGCCGTCGAAGTTGTCATCGAGCCACTTCAAGGCGCGGTCGATGATCGTCTCCTCCCGGTCGGTGGGCGGCGCCGAGCGGAGGATCGTCAGCAGAGCCGACACCATCGTGTGCCGGCGGCCGTGAGCGTCCGCGAGCACCTGAGTGGCCTCCTTCTCGAAGCCGGCCTCGCGCAGCCGCGCAGCGGCCTCCGTCGCCTCGCCAGGGTCCAGCACGTTCAGATACCCGCGGCCACGGCCGAGGGTGATGACCTGGCCGCCGAGGGCCTCGATGAGGTCTACGTAGTCCGGCTTCAAGTCACCGAGCACCAGCGGCATGACGCCGTAGCCGGCGAGGCCGAGGGCCATCCGCCGGACGATCGTCGACTTGCCGAGTCCGGGCTTGCCGAGCACGAACGCGGACGGGTTGCTGATGAGCTTCGCGCGCTGGAACCACGAGAGGGGATCGCAGCACAGCGTCGCCCCGGTGTGGATATGACGGCCCAGCGGGACGCCGACCATCGGCGTCCCGGTGCCGATCGCGAACGGCCACATGCCGCACACCTGCACGGTGGTCCCGCGCCACTCGTCGGCCGCCTGAACGTAGTTCGACGAGCCGCGGCCGCGCCCCAGCCACCCGCGCATCGGCGGGCGCTGAGGGCGCAGCTCCTTCGGCTTCTCGGCTTTGGTGGCGACCTTCTGCATGCGCTTGGCCCGACGCTCGGCCTTCGCGGTGCGGCGCAGCTCCGGGGCGCTCACAGCTTGTCCCTCAGCTCGGCCGGAATCTTGATGTGCTT
Source organism: Microbacterium sp. 69-7 (assembly GCF_001897985.1). Classification (NCBI taxonomy): domain Bacteria; kingdom Bacillati; phylum Actinomycetota; class Actinomycetes; order Micrococcales; family Microbacteriaceae; genus Microbacterium; species Microbacterium sp. 69-7. The sequence continues at coordinate 7,703 of NZ_MKRU01000041.1, forward strand.
CGGGAGCACCAGGCCCAGCGGCAGCGCCGCGGCAAACGCGGAATCCTGCGACCCGTAGACGGGCCGCACTCTCAGCCGCGCCGTGGCCGCGAGGTTGTCGATCGCCGCGCGCGCATCCGGCGCACGGTCGAGGTCCGCGACCGTCGCCGTGACGAGCATCCCGAACTGCACCAGGCCGGCGCCGCTGGCCTCCTCCGCCGCGGTGGCCGCGGCCGCGCGCACAGCGAGACTGTCGCGCGCCGCAGGCTTGCTGCTGGCCGTCATGCGGAACTCCGCAGCTCGCAGATCGGCCTCGACGATCGCCGCAGCCTTGGCCGCGTCGACGGGGCGGTACAGCAGCGTCACGCGCTTGCGCGCAATGTCGCGATGCGGAGCCAGGAGACGCGCGAGCACGCCCGACTGGACGTTTCCGCGCGGCGCCTGCGTCATCGCCCACGTGCACGAGTACGCGGAATCGTGCCGGTAGCCGCTCCAGGACGCCTGAGCGGCGGACGGGCCGACGTCGGTCCAGCTCAGCTCGGGCGTCTCGCCGGCAGCGTGCGCCTCGTCGATGAGCTGCGCGGCCGCCGGGTCGTAGGCGATACGGATCGCCTCGCACAGCTCCTGCGCGGACAGAGGCCGCGCAGCACCCGCCCCGGTCGCCTGCAAGCTCGCCGTCAGACCGGGCAGACGCGCCGCGAGCTCGCGGCCCATCTCGTCCGGCTGGCGCCGCTTGCCGCCCTGCCGATTCACCGCCGAGAACGTGATCGCGACGAACGCCTTCACGGTCGACGAGCCCGCCGGGTAGCGGTCGACGACCTCTTGCAGCATCCCCTGAGCGAACGCGGGAGCCTCGGCGTCGAGGTTCATCAGAACCTCCCGCCGCAGCCGCGTCCCCGAGTCGGGAGCCGTCTCGATCGTGACCGAGGCGGCCTCGATGCCGGGCTCGTCGCCCAGGTTCGCGAGCCAGTGGCCCCAGTCGGCCACCCACACGTCGATCTGTTCCTGGTCGACGAGCGCGGCCCCATCGGGCTCAGTGCCGATGACGATGCTGTACGAGCCCGTGGCGGGCGTGTACAGCAGCGCGAACGGGCGTCCGTAGGAGTCCGTGTGCTCGCTCAGCCGCGTCGGCGCCGCCAGACCGGGGAGCTGGTACGTGCCCCACAGCGACCGGCCGAGAGGACCAGACCGGTAGATGTTCGACCCGCGCGACTTCGCGGACCACCACGCCATGCGCGCCCCGCCACGGCTGAGCACGTTCTTGCCGTGCGCGTCCTTGGTCAGCACGGCCAGCAGCACGATCCCCAGCACCGCGGCGAGGATCACGGCCTGCAAGAGGCCGGCCACCATGACCGTGATGACGAGCACCACGAGCGACGCGAGCAGCAGGCCTGTGCCGACCGAACCGAGGCCGAGGATGCCCGGCGACGTCGGCTTGCGCCAGTTTCCGTAGGTCCGAGGCCCACGATTGGTTGTGTCAACGGCTGCCATCAGGACCGCCTCCCTCACCTGTCGATTGCTCTCCGAGGCCACGCGCCGCACCCGCGGCGGCCTGGCCTGCCTTCTTGCCCGCTTCGAGGGCGGCGCCCGCGGCGAGCCCGATCGGGCCGCCCGCCGCTCCCGCAGCCGCGGCACCACCACCCGCGGCCGCACCGCCCGCGGCCGCACCACCCGCAGCAGCGCCGCCGCCGGCCGCAGCTCCACCGCTGGCCGCGGCGCCGCTCCCCGCTCCCGCGCCGCTCTGCGATCCGGCGTTCTGCGCGGCCGAGGTCGTAGACCCGCCGCCTCCACCGGAGTTCCCTGTCGGCCCCTGCGAGCCCGACGAGCCGTCGCTACCGGACGACCCCGAGCCGCCGCCCGTGCCGAGGCGACCCATCGCCACGGCCCCAGACGGCAGAGCCGCCATCGCGCCGACCGCGAGAGCGCCCCCGGCGCCCCCGGCCATCGCACCCACCATCGGCGTCACGAAGCGCATCAGCGCCGGCATCGCGAACAGGGCGATGATCATGAGCATGATGCCGGTGAGCACCGCCAGCAGGCCCGTCCCGTCGTCCTTGAAGATGTCGGTGCCGACGAGCCGGAACGCCGCGGCGTAGACGAGCGCGGCGGCGGGCTTGTAGAGGATGAACGCGACCAGCCAGCCGACGTTCTTGCGGAACCAGCCCTTGCCCATCTCCGTGTTCGTGAACGACGCCGACAGCGGAAGGATGCCCGTCAGAATGACGAGCATGCCCCCGCGGGCGACCATGAGCACGATCTGGAACGCGGACGCCAGGATCGCGATGATGCCCAGGATGATGATGAGCAGCGAGCCGAGCCCGCCGGCCGCCGGATTCGTCGTCAACGCGAGCAGGTTCAGCATGTTCGTGCCGAAGCACGTCGACCCGTCCGCGGTCACGTCGCAGTCCAGCGACGAGTTGATGATCCATACCGAGAAGCTGTCGGCCGCGGCGACCAGCAGCCCCACGATCGTCACGCCAGCGCCCGCGACTACAACAAGGGTCAGCAGGCTCTTGATCGTCTCCCGGCCGGGCTCGGCGCGCTGTTCCCACGCCATCCGGCCGGCGCCGATGATGACCGATATGACCGCGGCCGCGCCCATGTACCACCAGAGGCCCGATTGCAGAAAGGCCACAGCGCCGCCGGCACCTGTCGGCCCGCTCGGCATCAGGCCTGTCACGATCGCACTCGCGCCCGAGATGAACACCGCCGCGGCGAGAACCAGGCCCACACGACCGACTGCGGCAATGCCATCACCAGCTCGCATCCGAGTCGCGATGATCGCGCCGAGGATCACGATCGAAACGATGCAGATCGCCAGCGCGATCCACGTCGCGTAGCCGAGCACAGTCGTGATGTTCCCCGAGTTCGGCGCCGAGCTGCCGGCCGCGAGGGATGAATCGCCACCCGACCCCGTGAGGTTCGGGGTGCCGATGTTCACCCAGATCGTGCCGAGCGACGCGACTACCTTCCCGAAGGCCTCCTGGACAGCCTTCGCCATGTTGTCGATCGCGTTCCCGAGCGCGCTCGACGCAACGTTTCCCGCGAGGCACATCGGGTCGGGTGGGAAGCCGCAATCTGCCATCGTTCACTCCCCCCAGGGGGTGTAGCCCGCGACGTTCGGAATCGGTGCGACGTCGAGGGGTGTCATGGTGTCCGCACTCAGCTTCCAGTCGCCGTCTTGCCACACGAGCGAGTAGACCCCGCTGACGGTGAGGGTCCCTGTTGCCGACGAGTAGGTCAGCGCGAGGTCAACGGAGGCGGACTTACCGTCGTAGCTGAGAACCCGGAATCCGCTGATCTGGATTCTGGTTCCGGCCGCCGTGTTGTTCGAGGGCTTCTGTGCGAGAAGCTGATCGCGGAACTTTCCGTTACCCAGTACGTACGCGCCCCATGCGGTCTTGACGCTCTCATCAGAGCCGAGAGCGACAGCGTTAGCAGCCATGAATAGCGCGCCGGTTGGTGAGTGCTGGAAGCAATATCGGAAGCCTGCCGGGTCGGTCTTGCCCGGTCCGTAGGTGGGCGACGTCGGATAGCCCGTCGTCCCCTCGTACTTCCACGTCGCAGCGGGGGCGGTCGTCACGCTGCCCGACAGCTCGACGCCTCCGAGGCCGCACACGCTCTCGTCACCGGAGGCCGCCGGGGTCGACGGCGCCGTGGTCGAGCTGGGCTCGCTCGTCGACGTCGGCCCCGGCTCGGGGTTGCCCCGAGACAGGTTCACGATGACGAGGATGATCGCGCAGACCACGATCAGCGCGACCACGCCGGCCGCAGCGATGAAGCCGGGGCGCGTGAAGGGGCTCTGCTTCTCGTTGTCCTCGGAGGCCATGTCGTTCCCTCCGATCAGGAGACGAGGAAGCCGACGAGGCTCGCCGCGGCCGAGATGACGATGACGCCACCGAGCGCGAAGCCGATCCGGCCGGCGTGCTCGCCGCCCTCACCGCGACGCGAGTTGATGGCCATAAGGGCACCGGCCACGATGATGCCGATGACGCAGACCGCGAGGGCCACCCACTTGACCCAGCCCATGATCGTCACGAAGCCGTTCGTGCCCGGAGGCTGAACCGGCTCCGGGTTCGGAATGTCCATCGGGACCAGCGCGACGAAGTCGTTCGCCGCGGTGAGGATCGTGTGAAGCGTGCTCATCGGAGTTCCTTTCGGTTGGCGGTGCTCGACGCACCAGGTGTGAGGAGAGCGGCCAGCTCGTCGACGAGTCGACGGGCATCCCGCGGGAGGTCTGCAAGAGTGAGCGATTCTCCCAGTCGGAGAGATTCGATCCAGGGGACGGTCCACACGCGCGGCACGCCGCCGCCGACGACCTGAGCCAGGTCGCGCAGCGGCTTGGGGAGCCGTCCAGGCGCGTCCGCCATCAATACGAGGCCGACGACCTCGACGTGCGGCACCAGGCCGGCAGCCCACTGCGTGGCGGCGGCCTGCGCCGCGCGCAGACCGTGCGCGTTGGTGCGGGCCACCAGCACCACGCGCGCCGGCCCCTGCGGCGGCCGCGGCCACCCGTGATCGGCACCGAGCCACGCGGGTACGAGTGCGGCCAGCGTGGACTCACCGGCTCCGCCGTGTGTGCCGAGCCACCACAGCGGCGCCTCCTGCGGACGGTCGTAGATCGGAAGCTGGTCGACGCGATCCGGCGCCGGCACCCCACGCTGAGGGACCAGCGGCCCCGTCGCCTGGGCGGGCGGAGCCGCGCTCGGGACGGACGACACCGGCTCCGGTGCTGTCGGCCGCGATATCCACGGATTCATGCCGTCACTCACGACACACTCCCTTGCACTCGATAATGAGGATGCGCCTCTAACGAGGCCATCCTACGTACGGATAGTGAAAGGATGCAAGATGTTGTCGAATGTGCCCGAATATAGTCGATCCTTGCCGTTTCTAGTCGATCGTTGCATGATGGATGCATGCGACCGGAACTTTGGGTGCTCCCTGTGAGCGGTGAGAGGGAACAGGCGCTTGACGCGCTGTTCGCTGGCCGTCCCGACGTGCTCAGCGTTGAAGACGTCGCGGAGGTACTGAACGTGACGCGCACGAACGTCTATGCGTGGCTCCGAGACGGCGTGATTCCGGGCTACAAGCTCGGGACAACGTGGCGCGTCCTGCGCGACGAGCTGAAGGCGACGATGGCGACGGGAGCGAACGCGCAGCGGCCGCGAGCCGTCTCGACGCACACCGAGGAGAGCAAGGAGAGCTGACATGCGCAAGCGCACGCTGGGACTCGCCGTGGCAACGATCGCCACGGCGAGCACGATCGTCCTCGCCGGCTGCACAGGCCAGAGCGAACCGACCCCCACAGCGAGCCCTACGCCC
>NZ_MKRU01000042.1:0-13050 GCF_001897985.1 Microbacterium sp. 69-7
CCACCACCCGATGCCCGCGACGAACACGATCAGCTCCGCGACGAGGATTCCGACGACCATTCCGATCACCGTCTCCAGCACCCGGCGCGGTCGGGCGTCCCTCACGAGACCGAGGCTCGAGACCGTGACGGTGGCCGCCAGCAGGGGCGCCGCGTGACCGAGCACGTAATGGGCGAACGAGAACGCCGCGGTCGCTGCGATCACGATCTGCGCGATCGCAGGAGCCGACACGATGACGCGGTCGATGCCGACACGCGGATGCCAGCGGGAACGCCACCCGGTCGGGATGGCGGCGGTCTGCGCAGCCGTGTTCCCGGGGCGTTCCGAGGGCGGCGGCGCGGACGTCACCGTGCTCAGCGGCGCCGGGAGAGCCGCGGCATCCGCGGGATCGATGCGGTGCGCCCAGCGTCGGGCGGAACGATGACCTCCTGCGCCGCCGCGATGCGCCCCTCGTCCACCGCGACCGTCAGATCAGCCTCGACCGGAACCGTGCGCTTGACGTATGCAAGCGCGATCGGCCCCTCCTCGAAGTGGCGTGCGACGGAGGTCACCGCGCCGACCACCTCGTCGCCGAGGAAGACCTCGGCGCCCCCCACCGGCAGGTCGGCGTCGCTGCCATCCAGCTGCAGCGCGACGAGCCGGCGCGGCGGATGACCGAGGTTGTGCACCTTCGCGACGGTCTCCTGGCCGCGGTAGCAGCCCTTGTCCAGGTGCACCGCCGTACGCAGCCAGTCGGCCTCGTGCGGCAGCGCCCGTCCGTCGGCCTCGGTCGCGGCGCGAGGACGCCAGGCGGCGACGCGGACGGCATCGACGGCCATCCATCCGGCGACGGGCTGATCACCGGATGCCGCGGCCTCGGCGAGGCGGGACGCCGCATCGACCGGCACGATCGCCTCCGCCCAGTCGTACGACTCCCCCGGGTGCGGGTCGGCGGGGGCGTATCCCCACCCGCCGGTGCCGACCGCAGGCCACGGGTCGTCCCAGATCGCGAGCGCGTCGAGCGCAGCAACCGCTTGCGCGGTGCCGCCGATGACGCGCACCTCCTCCGAGAGGTCCTGCGGCTCTACCCGCAACCGGAACCGCATGCGACTGAGCCACGTCACGAGCGCCGCGGAGCGGGACCGATCGACGATCAGCCACGTGCGCTCACCGTCGTCCACGACTCCCGCGGCGTGTTCGACGTGGCCCTGCGGGTCGAGCACGAGCAGCTCGGTGCTGGTTCCCGGTGCGAGCGCCGTGAGCGCCTGCGAGGTGATGGAATCCAGCCAGCTGAGGCGGTCGACGCCGTCGACCGCGAGCACGACCCGGTCTTCGAGGGGCGCGAGTGCGCGTCCGGCGATGAGATCACGCTGCTCACGCGCGGGCGCGGCCACATGCGCCAGCCCACGCTCGTCGACGACGGCACCGGGAACGATGGCGAAGGGGCTGGCGGTGGGCTCAGACGGACGCAGGTCGGACATGCTCACTCGGCCCGCGCCAGTCGCGCCGACGCGTGCGAACCGAGTTCGCCGCCGAGCGCGGCGATGTCCCATGCCCAGAGCAGATGACCGTCGACGAGGCCGTACATCCGGGTCGCCGCGGTGTAGACCTTCGCACTCGCGGGGCGCACCACGGCATCCGTCGCCAGGTCGATGCGCGGACCGCGCACCTGCCCCACGTAGAGCTCGCTGATGCCGTCGGAGTGGACGATGGCGACCTCGAGATCGAAGCCGCCCTCCGCATTGCGAAGAGCCTCGACGTCGTCGGCCGTGCGCGAGGCGTCGCGTACCGCCGACGGCGGCAGCAGTGCCGGGCCGGCGTCGGCCTGCTCGAGCGGGCGAGCGAGGCGCCAGTACCCGGTCTCGGCCACGAGAGGGGTGCGGGACTCGTCATCGGCGACGAACCAGGCGTTCGCCGCGTAGTTGACGTAGTCGCCGCCGTCATGGCTGAAGCTCACCCGATGGGCGAACTCGCCGCGGAAGGCGACACCGTCGGCCTCATAGTCGATGACGCCGGTGCCTTCCCAGACGCCGAGCAGCCACGAGAGCGGAACGAGATCGGCCGGCAGGTCGGTCGGCAGGTCGATCATGCCGATCAGCGCTGGCCGCGGTAGAGGTTCTTGATCACGACACCCGACACGAAGACGATCGCGAGCGAGGCGAGCGCGAGCAACCCGACGAAGAAGAGTTCGAGCGCGAGCAGGTCCATGTCCTCACTCTACCGTCACGCGAACATGCTGGAGAGTCCGAGACCGAGCCCGATCAGGCCCATCACCACGAACGCACCGAGAGTGCTCAGCGCCACCCGACGCACGAAGCCCTGCGAGTGTCCCTGCACCAGTTGCACGACGAAGGCGAGGATGAGGCAGGCGGCCATGCCCACCGGCATCCATGCGGCGCGCCACTCGCCCGGAGCGACGACGCCGATCACGATCGCGATCACCGCGCCGGCGGCCCAGACTCCGACGATGCCGCCGTACTCGGCGCGGGGCGCCAATCCAGGAAGCGTCATCCTCCCATTGTCACTGACGCGCGCACTCCGCGCACGTCGGCCGAGCCACCCGCGCACGGCGCCTGTGCGAGCGGGTTCTAAGATGGGGGCACGGTTCGGGGGCATCCGAACCGGAAGGGACCCCCATTGGCTCAGCTTCTCGTCTTGAGTTCCGCCCCGGGCGGGGGCCCCGTCCTGCCTGCGCTCGAGCTGCTCAGCCATCGCGTCCGGCAGATTCCCGCCGAGCCGGCCCAGCTCGTGAACGCGCCGAGCTCGGATGTCATCTTCGTCGACGCCCGCGCCGACCTGGTCGGGGCGAAGTCGCTGTGCAAGATCCTCAACACGACGGGCCTGGACGCACCGCTGGTGCTCGTCGTGACCGAGGGGGGCCTCACCGCGGTGTCGACGGACTGGGGCATCGACGACGTGATCCTCGTCGGTGCCGGCCCCGCCGAGGTCGACGCGCGCATCCGGCTGGCGGTCGGACGCCAATCCGCATCCCAGGTCTCCAGCCGCATTCAGACCTCCGGTATCACGATCGATGAATCGTCCTACTCGGCCAAGGTGCACGGCAAGCCTCTGGATCTCACCTACAAGGAGTTCCAGCTGCTCCACTTCTTCGCGACGCATCCGTCGCGTGTGTTCACGCGAGAGCAGCTGCTGAGCGAGGTGTGGGGTTACGACTACTTCGGCGGCACGAGGACGGTCGACGTGCACGTGCGACGCCTGCGCGCCAAGCTCGGTGACCTCGAGCAGCTCATCGGCACCGTGCGCAACGTGGGGTACCGGTTCAACGTGTACGAGGACGACCAGATCCCGACCTCCCGCGAGGCGAGCCAGGCGTGATGACGACTGTCGGGCCGGGCGGCGACGACGCGGTTAACGCGGCGGTCACCTGGCACTGACATGATGAGGGAATGATCGACACCGACGTTCTGGACACCGGGCTGGGCGACGAGGACGACGACGACTTCGACGAGATGGTCGAAGCCGGCGACGCCCAGCTTCCCGAGCACCGCTACATGGACCGCGAGCTCAGCTGGCTCGCGTTCAACCAGCGGGTGCTGGAGCTCGCGGAAGACCCGTCGTTGCCGGTCCTCGAGCGCGCCAACTTCCTCGCGATCTTCGCCAGCAACCTCGACGAGTTCTTCATGGTGCGCGTGGCCGGTCTGAAGCGCCGTATCGTCACCGGTCTCGCCGTGCCGACGAACGTCGGTCGCGCCCCGCAGGACGTCTTGGCCGACATTTCGGATGCCGCCCACGCACTGCAGTTGCGCCAGGCCGGAGTCTGGCTCGACGTGGTCCAGCCGGCCCTGGCCGCGGCGGGCATCGAGGTGGTCTCCTGGGACGACCTGTCGGACGAGGACCGCGAGGATCTCTACGACTACTTCCAGTCGCAGGTGTTCCCGGTGCTCATGCCCCTCGCCGTCGACACGGCTCACCCCTTCCCCTACATCTCCGGTTTGTCGCTGAATCTCGCCATCCGCATCCGCAACGCGAAGACCGGGCGGCAGGAGTTCGCGCGCCTGAAGGTGCCGCCTATGCTCCCCCGGTTCGTCGCGCTGCCCGGCAAGCCCGGTCGGGCGCGCTACCTGCCGTTGGAGCAGCTGATCGCGAACCACCTCGGCGACCTGTTCCCGGGAATGGAGATCCTCGAGCATCACACGTTCCGCCTGACCCGCAACGAGGACGTGGTCATCGAGGAGGACGAGACCGAGAACCTCATCCAGGCCCTCGAAGCCGAGCTGCTGCGCCGCCGGTTCGGGCCGCCGATCCGCCTCGAGGTGACCGAGGACATGGACGATGTGACCCTCGACCTGCTGATCGCCGAGCTCGACATCACCGAGCAGGAGGTGTACCGTCTGCCCGGTCACCTCGACCTGCGCGGACTGTTCGACCTCGCCCGCATCGACCGGCCGGAGCTGCACTTCCCCGCGCACGTGCCGACGACGGCGCCGGCGTTCCAGCCCCTCGAGCAGAACGGCCGTGCCGACTTCTTCACCGCGATCCGCAAGGGCGACGTGCTCGTGCATCACCCGTACGAGTCGTTCACGACGAGCGTCGTGAGCTTCCTCGAGCAGGCCGCGCGCGACCCGCACGTGCTCGCCATCAAACAGACGCTCTACCGCACCTCGGGCGACAGCCCCATCGTCCAGGCGCTCATCGACGCCGCCGAGCGCGGCAAGCAGGTGCTCGCCCTCGTGGAGGTCAAGGCGCGCTTCGACGAAGCCGCGAACATCGTCTGGGCGCGCAAGCTCGAGAAGGCGGGCGTGCACGTCGTCTACGGCCTGGTGGGTCTGAAAACGCACTGCAAGTTGCTGCACGTGATCCGCGAGGAAGACGGCATGCTGCGCAGCTACAGCCACATCGGCACCGGCAATTACAACCCCAAGACCAGCCGCATCTACGAGGACTTCGGCCTGTTCACCGCCGACGAGCAGGTGGGCCGCGACCTCACACGCCTGTTCAACGAGCTCAGCGGCTACGCGATCGAGAAGAAGTTCAAGCGCCTGCTGGTGGCACCGTTGCACCTGCGCAAGGGGCTGCTGCGTCAGATCGAGAACGAGCGCCGCCACGCCCTGGAGGGCAAGCCGGCACACATCCGCATCAAGGTCAACTCGATGGTGGACGAGCAGATCATCGACGCCCTCTACCGGGCGAGCCAGGCCGGTGTCCGCGTCGACGTGTGGGTGCGCGGCATCTGCTCCTTGAAGGTCGGTCTGGCGGGCGTGAGCGACAACATCACCGTGCGCTCGATCCTGGGCCGCTACCTCGAGCACTCGCGGATCTTCGCCTTCGCCGGCGCCGGCGTTCCTCAGGTGTTCATCGGCAGCGCCGACATGATGCACCGCAACCTCGACCGCCGCGTCGAAGCGCTCGTGCGCGTGGTGGCGCCCGCGCAGATCAAGGAGCTCGTCGATCTGTTCGACCTCGCGATGAGCGACGAGACGAGCTCGTGGCACCTCGAGGACAGCGGCGAGTGGAAGCGCCACAGCACGAATGCCGACGGCAAGCCTCTCGTCGACCTGCAGGACCGCACGATGGCGCAGGTGCAGCGCCGACGTCGGGCTCGGGCGGTGCGATGACCGAGACTGCCGTCTACGCAGCCGGTGGCGTGGTGTGGCGCGTCGTCGACGGCAAACTCCGCGTCCTCGTGATCCACCGCACGGCCTACGCCGATGTGACGATCCCGAAGGGCAAGGTCGATCCCGGAGAGAGCCTGGCCGAGACCGCCGTGCGCGAGATCTTCGAGGAGACCGGCATCCAGGTGGCCCTCGGCATCCCCGTCGGCGTCTCGCGCTACCGGATGCCCAACAAGCGGCAGAAGATCGTCCACTACTGGTCGGCCGAGGCGACGGATGCCGCGATCCGCGCGTCCGCGTTCGTCCCCAACAAGGAGATCGCCGCGATCGAGTGGCTCTCGCCGCGCAAGGCGCTCGCCAAGCTGTCGTATCCGGTCGACGTGGAGATCATGGAGGAGTTCCTGCGCTACGTCGACGACGGCGTGCTGGCGACCTTCCCGATCGTGGTGCTGCGTCACGCGAAAGCGCTGGACCGGGCGGACTGGGACGGCACGGATGCCGCGCGACCGCTCACCACGCGCGGAGCGAAGCAGGCCGCCGCCGCCGTGGGACCGCTCCGGGCGTTCGGAGTGCGCAAGATCGTCTCGAGCGACGCGGTGCGTTGCGTGACGACCGTGACGCCGCTGGCCGCCGCCCTCGGCAAGAAGATCCATCGCACGAGCGCGCTCAGTCAGGACGCGTGGGAGGACGGGACATCGGATGTGCGCGCGGTGATCGGACGACGCGTGCGTTCCCGCAAACCCGCCGTGCTCTGCAGCCACGGTCCGGTGCTTCCCGGGATCATGGCGGAGCTGGCACTGGCAACGGGCACGCTCCACGGGTCGTATCTCGGCAGCGCCTCCGCGCTGGAGACGGGAGCCTTCTCGGTCGTACACCTGTCGGCCACGAACCCCGGCTCGGGCATCATCGCGATCGAGACGCACGAGCCGAAGCTGTAGACCGTGGAAGGGCTCCGCCTGGCGTGGGCGCCGGCCCCCGCCTCGCGCGACGGCCGACGGGCGGTGGCGTGGGGGCTGATCCGCGACCTTCTGCGCGCGGAAGCGGTGGCGGAGGTGCGACTGACGAACCCGTGTCCGCAGTGCGGCGGCCCGCATGGCCCGGTGCGGGTGGAGGATGCCGCGTGGCGAGCGGGGGTGACCTACGCCGGGCGTTTCGCTGTGGTCGGCGTTGTGCCGGGCGTCGGTGGGGGCTTCGCCATCGACGCGGAACCGCTCCACGACACGGTCCGCGAAGCCGCCGGCGGTGTTCCGGGTGGGGTGCGCCGGTGGGTGAGGGTCGAGGCCGCGCTGAAGGCCGTCGGCACGGGACTGCGGATCGATGCGGCATCCGTCGCGCTCGAGGAGTCTGCCGACGGGGCTCACTGGTTCGCCGATGTTCCCGGGGTGGCGACGACCGTTCACGGCGTGGATCTCGACGGCCCGCCGGGGATCCTCCTCTCTGCCGCAGTGGTCGACACAGTGGTCGACACGGTGCCGATGAGCGCCAGATGAGGCGGGGCTGCCGCTCTCGTGACCGCTACGGGCGCGGCAGCGGGGGCAGCTCGACGCGGTCGAGCCACGGCGTGAAGACGTCGTCGAGGTCGCGACCGGCGACGCGGGCGGCCAGCGCGCGGAAATCGTCGGTCGTCGCGAGGGCGTGCCGGTAGGTCGCCACCCATTCGTGCAGCACCCGTGTGAACACCGCAGTGCCGACAGCGCATCGCAGGGCATACAGGGTGAGGGCGCCGCGCTTGTAGACCCGGTCGTCGAACATCAGGTCCGGACCCGGGTCGGACAGCACGAGGTCCTGCGGCAGCGCCCGCAGACGAGCGTGGTGCTTCGCCGCCTTCTCGGCGACGCTCGCCGCGCCGGAGCGCTCGAACCAGAGCCACTCGGCGAAGCAGGCGAAGCCCTCGTTGAGCCAGATGTCCTGCCAGCGGCCGATGCCGACGCTGTTGCCGAACCACTGGTGGGCGAGCTCGTGCGCGATCAGCCGCTGCTCGTCGGGGACCAGATGGTTGCTGCCGAAGACCGCGAGCCCCTGAGCCTCGAGCGGGATCTCCAGCTCGTCCGGTGTCACGACAAGTGTGCAGGCTTCCTGCGGATACGGCCCGAAGGAGTCGTCGAACAGTGCCAGCATGCGCGGAACGTCGGCGAACGCCCGCGTCACGTCGCGGCGCAGTTCAGCCGGAGCGAACACCCGCACACCCTCGCCGCCTTCGAGCGCGGTCTGCTCGTAGGGGCCGACGTGCACCGCGACGAGGTACGTGGCCACGGGCACGGTCGACTCGGACGTCACCGTGACCCGACCGCCCGCCGTCGTCGTGCCGGTCGGGCGGCCGGTGAGGACCGGCAGGTACCCGGCATCCGTCGTCACCGACAGACGCATCGGCGCGCGTGCGTCGGGGCGGTCGTTGCAGGGTAACCACGTCGGAGCGCCGGTCGGCTGCGACGCCACCAGGGCGCCGTCCTCGAGCTCCTCCCACCCGATCGTGCCCCAGCGGGAACGACGCGGTGCGGGCGCGCCGGCATAGACGATCTCGATGGAGAACCGCTCCCCCGGCTGCAGCCGATGCGGCAGCGTGACCCGCAGCTTCCGCGGGCCCTGCGAGAACCGGGTGCGCCGATCGCCGTCGACCCGCACCCTCGTCGCACGCAGGCCCACGAGGTCGACACTCACGGCCGACACCGCGATGGCCGCCACGGCGTTGAGCGTCGCCCGCCCCTCGAGGCGGTTGGTGCGCACGCGATAGTCGATCTCCACGTCGTACGAGTCGACGTCGAACGAAGGATCGCCGCTTTCGGGCGCGTACGGGTCGTGCCCGCTCACGAGGTGGACTGGTAGGCGCGCACCTTGACCGCGTGCCAGGGGCCGATGGGGTTGCCGCTCCACCGCGAGCCGAGGGGAACCGTCTCGCCGCGCATCACGAGGGATGCCGGGCCCACGGTCGCGTGGGCGGCGATGCGGGCGGCGGGGAGGATGACACTGTGGGGGCCGAGCGTGGCTCCGGCCTCGAGTTCGACGGTGTCCATGCTCATGATTCGATCATGGAACAGGTGCGTCTGCACGACGCATCCCCGATTGACCGTCGATCCGTCGCCCAGGGTGACCAGATCGGGCTCCGGTAACCAGTAGCTGTCGCACCAGACGCCGCGACCGACGGTCGAACCCAGCGAACGCAGCCAGACCGCCAGCGCGGGAGTCCCCGCCGCCGCCCGGGCGAACCAGGGGGCTGCGACCATCTCGGTGAAGGTGTCGGAGACCTCGGTGCGCCAGACGAAGCTGGACCAGAGCGGCTGTTCGCCCGCGCGGATCGGACCGACGATCAGCCATTTCGCCGCGGTGGAGATCGCGGCGGCGACCGCGCCGGCGGCGAGCATGACGATTCCCGACAGCAGGATCGCGCCGCCGAGTCCGACGACGTCGATCAACGCGGCGAGCGTCACGACGACGACCAGGCCCAGCGCACACGTGACCACGACCGGCACGAATCGTCCGAGCTCCCACAGCGCCCGGGCGACGCGCAGGCGCACCGGCGGCTGATACGTGCGGGACTCGTCGCCTTCGGCGGAGCGGCGCCGGAGGCGCACGGCGGGTGATCCGAGCCACGATGAGCCCGGTTTGGCCTTGACCGGTGCCGCCGAGAGCACCGCGACGAGTCCGTCCCGCGGAACGCGGTGTCCGGGCGCCGCCATCCCGGAATTGCCGAGGAAGGCGCGCTTTCCGATGCGCACCGGCCCGAGGCGCATCCAGCCGCCGTGCAGCTCGTAGGAAGCCACCATGGTGTCGTCGGCGAGGAAGGCGCCGTCTTCGATGCGGGTCAGCGACGGAAGGAGCAGCACCGTGGAGGCTTCGACATCACGGCCGACCTGCGCGCCGAGCAGGCGCAGCCACACGGGAGTGAACAGACTCGAGTACAGCGGGAACAGGATCGTTCGCGCCGAGTCCAGCAGGCGCTCGATGGTCCACGCCTGCCAGCCGACCCGGCTGCGCACCGGATGCACGCCCTCGTTCAGCCCGATCGAGAGCAGGCGAACCGTCACGACGACGACACCGGCGAAGACGACGCCCGCGACCACGACGCCGGGAACGAGCCATGCCATCGCCCCGCCGAGCGCCTCGAGGAGCGAGGCCGCGCCGGCGATGCCGCGGGCAACGACGAGCGCGCCCGCGGCGAACGCCACCAGCGGCAGCAGCGCGAGGGCGAGCGCGGAGGCGGCGTACGCCCAGAGCCAGCGGGTGGGCGCGGGTGCCCGCTCGGCCGGCCACTTCGCGGACTTCCCGCCCACGCGGACCGCCGGCGAGCCGGCCCAGGTCTGGTCGGCGCGCACCCGTCCGAAGACGGCGGAGCCGGGCGCGATCTCGGCGCGGCGGCCGATGCGGGTGCCGGGAGCGAGCGTGCTGCGCGAGCCCACGGTGGCGCCGGCGCCGATGCGGATGGCGCCGATACGGACGACATCACCGTCGATCCAGTACCCCGACAGATCCACCTCGGGTTCGATCGCGGCACCGTCTCCGATCTCGAGCATGCCGGTGATGGGCGGCAGCGCATGCAGGTCGACACCGGTGCCGATGCGGGCGCCGAGGGCACGGGCG
The DNA here is from genome assembly GCF_001897985.1 of Microbacterium sp. 69-7. Taxonomy (NCBI): domain Bacteria; kingdom Bacillati; phylum Actinomycetota; class Actinomycetes; order Micrococcales; family Microbacteriaceae; genus Microbacterium; species Microbacterium sp. 69-7. The sequence goes on from NZ_MKRU01000042.1 coordinate 10,128, forward strand.
TAGTAGCTGACCCACGGCGCTCCGGCCAGCCCCACGGCATCCACCTGGTCGGCGATCTGCTCTGCCAACCACAGCCGGATGTGCACCCAGCCGCCGCGCGGATAGTCGCCCGGTCGCACGCCCCTCAACAGCAGTCGGGCGGATGCCGCCGCGATCGCCATGCGCCCGAACGGCGTCGCGAACACGAGCAGTCCGATGGCAAGAAGGGGAAGTGGTGCTTCGGGCAGCACGTCGAACCCGGGGAAGAGCCGCAGGACGGCGGATGCCGTGAGCAGGTAGAGCATCCACCGGATGCCGGAGAGGATGAACAGCGGCACCGCGAGCAGCGTCTGCGCCCACTGGGCCCGTCGCGGCGTCGGCTCCGGACGGTGGAATGTGGCAGGGGCATCCTCCTGCAGACCGGTGCCGAGGGCTTTGGCCATCGCCCCCAGTCGCGGCACGTCGTAGATGTCGGCGACGGAGAACTCGGGCACGCGCGTGCGGATCCGGGACACGAGCTGCGCCGCGGCGAGTGACCCGCCGCCGAGATCGAAGAAGTCGGTCTTGCGGTCGACGACCGGCATGCCGAGTACCGCGTGCCACTGCTGGGCGAGCCACGCCTCCCCCGGTGAGAGATCGGATGCCGGAAGCTCCACGTTCGGCAGCGGCCACGGCAGGGCGGCGCGGTCGACCTTGCCCGACGTTCGCACGGGTAGCTCGTCGACCACGGCCAGCAGCGGCACCATGGGAGCCGGCAGACGCGCCGCCAGATCCGCCCGCGCCGCGAGACGGTCGAAGTCTGCAGGCGCCGCGAGGTAGCCGACGAGAACGGGCACCCCCGCCTCGGTGGTGCGCACGGCGGCCGCGGCGCCGGTGACGCCGGGCAGATCCTGCAGGGCGGCCTCCACCTCACCGAGTTCGATGCGTCGTCCGCCGACCTTCACCTGATCGTCGGCGCGGCCCTGGAAGACGAGGCCTTCGGACTCGAAACGGACGAGGTCGCCCGAACGATAGGCGCGGTCCCAGCCGAGTGTCGGGAAGGGGGCGTACTTCTCGGCATCCTTCGCCGGGTCGAGGTAGCGCGCGAGACCCACGCCGCCGATGATCAGCTCGCCGACGCCTCCCTCGCCGACGAGCTGTCCGTCGCCATCGACCACCGCAAGCGTCCACCCGTCCAGCGGAAGGCCGATGCGCACCGGCACCGACCCGTCGAGCGGAGCCGCGCACGCCACGACCGTCGCTTCGGTGGGGCCGTACGTGTTCCACACCTCGCGTCCCTCGGCGACCAGGCGAGCGGCGAGCTCGGGCGGGCACGCCTCGCCGCCGAAGATGAGCAGGCGCACATTCTCGATGGACTCCGCCGGCCACATCGCGGCCAGGGTGGGCACCGTAGAGACAACCGTGATGCCCTGGCGCAGCAGCCATGGTGCGAGATCCTCGCCGGAGCGCACGAGCGATCGTGGGGCCGGGACGAGACACGCACCGTGACGCCAGGCGAGCCACATCTCCTCGCACGAGGCGTCGAAGGCGACCGACAGCCCGGCGAGCACACGGTCGTCGGGACCCAGCAGCGCGTGGGGAACGAACAGTCGGGCCTCGGCATCGACGAAGGCGGCCGCCGCGCGGTGAGTGACCGCAACGCCCTTGGGCACCCCCGTCGAGCCGGACGTGAAGATGATCCAGGCGTCGTCATCGACGTTCGGCGGAGGCACCGCCACGATCGCCTGTGTCGCGGGGTGCGGCGCCTCGCCGTCGAACAGTCCCTTGTTCAGGACGGCTTCTCCGGATGCCGGAGCGTACGTGCCCGTCCCGGTGATGACGCCGCGCACGGCCGCTTCCCCGAACACGAGCTGTGCGCGTTCGTCGGGGTCGTCCGCGTCAACGGGCACGTACGCCGCGCCGGCGGCGAGGATGCCGAGGATCGCGATGTACAGCTCCTTCGACCCCGACGGCATCCGCACCCCGATGCGATCACCGCGTCGGACGCCCGCCTCGTGCAGGCGCGCCGCCGTGGCGCCGACCCGCGCCAACAGCTCGCGGTAGCTCAGCGCGCCCGATCCGTCGTCGATCGCGGAGGCTTCGGGAAACGCGCGCGCCGTGGCGCGCAGCACGTCCAGCAGGGTGCGGGCCGGGGCCGCGGCATCCGCGCGACCGAGGACCGCTCGAGGTGAATCGTCCACGTCAGGAGAGCAAGTCGATCAGCTGAGCTTTCGTCAGGCGTGAGTAGCCTGTCCGACCCGTGGCGCGCGCTCGTTCGCGCAGCTGTGCGACGGTGAGCGCGGTCAGGTCCGCATCGTCGGCCGCGGACTGCGGCGCGGCGTTGTCCGTGGGAACGGCGAGCTCGGCGGCGAGCGCCTCGTCGGCCGCACGCGCGTCGAGCTCAGCACGAGCGGCGGCGGCCTCCGCACGGCGCGCGGCCTTCTTGAGGGCCTTCGCCTCCGCGACCTCGGCCGCGGCGCGCGCAGCGGACGCCTCCGCCTCCTGCGCCGCACGGCGCGCCTCGGCTCGCAGCCGCGCCTTGCGATCGGCGGCGGCGACGGCCTTCGCGACGGCGCGTTCCAGGCGCCGCACCGCGCGTTCCGCGTGCTTCGTCACCGTGCGGGGCTTCCGACGCAGCTTCTTCTTCGACACATCGGCGGCGTCGCGTGCCTCCTCGATGTACTCCTCGAGCCCGGCCGCCAGCCTCTTCGGGAGGTTCTTGGCCGTCTTGGCCGCCGTCTTGGCCGCCGCGGAAGCGTCGGTGATGGCATCGCGCGCGGCGCGTTCGCTCTTGCTCGTCGTACCCATGGCCGACATCGTAGGCGTGTCACGTTAACCAACGGGGAACCGATGCCCCTGCGGCCCGAGTTCCGCACGCGATCGCTCGCGATCGTTAACCTCTCGTTCACCTCTGCACCGCCGGCCGGTAAGAGTCGCTGTCTAGCGTCGGGACGTGCCCTGCACC
>NZ_MKRU01000043.1:0-12776 GCF_001897985.1 Microbacterium sp. 69-7
TGCAAGTCGAGGTCTTCCGGCAGATGGGCAGTGTGAGAACTTCCATCCTGGAAGACCTCGACGTCTATCCGCGAACCAGCCGCCGACCCTCGACTACACCCTCAACTGCGAAGAGCCCGATAACCGACGGCCGGTGCTTTCACTGCGACTGTTCGCTTCTCAATTTCGAGGACGACGCGCCGCCTTCCTCTCCGGCCCGGCCACTCAACGTTGATCACGCGATACCGCGCGTCGCGGGTGGTCCGAATCGGGCTGACAACTACCTCGCCTCGTGCGAATCTTGCAACAAGAGTCGTCAGGAGACACCGTTGTCAGCCGCCGATTCTCGACGTGCTACCGAACTTTGGGCTGAGTTGGATCTCGACTCCGTGGCGGTCTCGGCGCGACAACGTGACGACTTCAAAGGTCAGGCTGTCTTCCTTTGTCGATCATGCGAAGTCCACTCCTGGCACATCGACGGTTCGCCCGGTCACCGAGCGTGCGTAGAAAGTCTTCTGCGGGGGATCGATCCCGCGCTACGCAGTGTCTTCCCCGACGGGGGACGCGCATGGGCCGGCGTCTTCGGTAGAGATGCTGCCGAGATGCTCACGCGGACGATCGGTTCTGCGCTATGGGCCTCTCCCGACGAGCGCATGGCCGTACTCATTCAACTCCCACGGGTTCTGTGCCGAAGGCTCGATCGCGTCGACGAAGTAATGCGGAATGCGCGCGATTATCGGGACCTGCGTGATGATCGACACGAACGCTACAACGAGCAGTTTTCCGGGCTTCTTCCTCTCGCGTCGAGCGCTGCGGAAAGGCGCGTCAACGCCCGTGTGTCCGCGGAGGCTCGCGCAGCTGCTCGCGCATACACCGAGTCTGTGGGCGTCACGTGGCACGCGGTCTTCAGGCTCTTCTCGAGTCGACGGTGGCCAACACACCTGCTCTACGACCACAGGAACCGAATACGGGCTCTCACCGCTCAAGGACGCCGTCGGATGCTGTCCGAGCTTCGATCGTGCGAGAGCGTCGCCGAACTGTTCGCCTATTTTGAACCGCCGACGAGTAACTAGTCCTTCGGCAAATGAATCCCACGTGATCCGGTCGTCGACCCGCCGCAGCCGCCGCTCAGGCGGTGCGGGCGATGCGTCCGAGCACGCCGTGCACGAAGGAGCCGGAGTCGTCGGTCGAGAACTCCTTCGCGAGTTCCACGGCCTCGTCGATCACGACCGCGGCGGGCACCTCATCGTTGAACATCAGCTCCCACACCGCCAGGCGCAGGATGGCGCGGTCGACCGCCGGCATCCGCTCGATCTTCCAGTCGCGCGCGTGGGTGACGATCTGCTCGTCGATGTCGTCGCGGTTGTCGATGACACCGTCGACGATCTCGCGCGCGTACAGCCACGAGGCTTCGCGAGCGGGTTCGTTCGCCGCGCGCTTCGCCTCCGCGGCGAGGGTGACCGCAAGCTCATCGCCGCGGACGTCGGACTGGAAGAGGATGTCGAGGGCGCGCTTGCGCGCCTTGGACCGTGCGCTCATCGCTTCGAAGACCGGTCGTCAGTTGACGCGGCCGAGGTAGTCGCCCGTGCGGGTGTCGACCTTGACCTTCGTGCCGGTCTCCAGGAACAGCGGCACCTGGATCTCGTAGCCGGTCTCCACGGTGGCGGGCTTGGTTCCCGCCGACGAGCGGTCGCCCTGCAGACCCGGCTCGGTGTAGGTGATCTCCAGCACGACGGAGGCCGGCAGCTCGATGTAGAGCGGGTTGCCGTTGTTGAGGGCGATCTGCACCTGCTGGTTCTCCAGCAGGAAGTTCGCGGCATCGCCGACCGTTGCGGCGCCGACCGTGATCTGGTCGTAGTCGGCCACGTCCATGAAGACGAAGCCCTCGCCGTCGTTGTAGAGGTAGGTGAAGTCACGGCGGTCGACGTTCTCGATCTCGACCTTGGCGCCCGCGTTGAACGTCTTGTCGACAACCTTGCCGGTCATGACGTTCTTCAGCTTGGTGCGCACGAACGCACCGCCCTTGCCGGGCTTGACGTGCTGGAACTCCACGACGCTCCAGAGCTGTCCGTCGATGCTGAGGACGACGCCGTTCTTGATGTCTGCGGTCGATGCCATGAGTGTGGAGTTTCCGTTCGTGAGTTCGAGGGGGCGCACGCGGTGGCGCGCGGCCGACAGTCGATCTTAGCCCACGGCCGCGTAGGCGTCCGGGGCTCAGCCTTCGGCGGCGCCGACGATGACATCGATCAGCAGCGCCGTGGCACGTGCGTAGCCGGCGACGCCCTCGCCGATCACGTGCACGACGGCGACGTCCGCCACGTACGAGTGGTGGCGGAAGCTCTCACGCTCGTACACGTTGGAGATGTGCACTTCGGCCACCGGCAGCGACACCCCCGACAGCGCATCGCGGAGCACGACGGAGGTGTGGGTGAGACCTCCCGGGTTGATCACGATCCCGGCGCAGGTGGTGCGCGCCTCGTGGATCGCGTCGATCAGCACACCTTCGTGATTGCTCTGGATCGCCTCGACGTCGAAGCCGCGCACAGCCGCGGCATCCTGAACGATCCGCTCCACGTCGGCGAGGGTGTCGTGCCCGTAGACGTCGGGCTCGCGGATGCCGAGCAGGTTGAGGTTGGGGCCGTTCACCAGCAGGAGGCGTCGAGGGGTCGTCACGCGCTCACCCTACCGGCGCGCAGCATCACGAGCTCGGGACCGATGACGCTCGTGAGCCTCTCTCCCGTCGCGACGAAGCCGACTTTGCGATAGGCGCCCTGCGCGCGATGGTTCTCGGCGTGCACATCGAGCGTCAGCTCGTCGGCCCCACGATCCCGGGCCCAGGCCCCGGCCACATCGACGAGGCGCCCGAGCAGTCCCGTACCCCGGTGCGACGGCGCCACGTAGACGCCCACGATGTCTGCGCGCGCCTCGGTCACGGGTCGACCCAGATGATCGGCGGTGCCCGCCGCCCGGAGAAGGACGGTCACCGTGCCGACCCACCGCCCGACGTCGTCGGCGATGAACTGAGCGGCCTCGTCGGACAGCGACGCGCCCGCGGCGCGCTCGCGCCAGAACACCTCGTCGTGCGCACGCTCCTGTTCGACGGTGGACAGGAAAGCGATGGATGCCGCCGGATCGCCGACGGCCTCGATGCGGAGGTCGCGGATCTCCCGCCACTCCGCAGCCCGCACACGCCGGACGACCGGCTCTCTCACTCGGCGACCTCTTGATAGGCCGCGAACAGGAGGGACTCGTCCGGGGCCTGCAGAACGGTCGGCTTCGCGATGTCGTCGAGGACGATGAAGCGCAGCATCGCACCGCGCGTCTTCTTGTCGCGCTGCATGGTGGCCAGCAGCTGCTTCCACGCACCCGCGCGGTACGAGGTCGGCAGTCCGAGCAGTTCGAGGATGCGGCGGTGTCGCGCGGCGGCATCGTCGGACAGCCGGCCGGCCAGTCGTGAGAGCTCGGCGGCGAAGAGCATGCCGATCGAGATCGCTGCGCCGTGGCGCCACTGGTACCGCTCGGCGTGCTCGATCGCGTGGCCGAGCGTGTGCCCGTAGTTCAGCACTTCGCGCAGCCCGGCTTCGCGCAGGTCCTCGCCGACGACGCGCGCCTTCATCTCGATGGCCAGTTCGATGCAGCGGCGGAACGCGGCTGACTGCGGGTCGACGGCAGCCTCCGGGTCTGCCTCGATGATGTCGAGGATCTCCGGGTACCAGATGAAGCCGGCCTTCACGACCTCGGCGAACCCGGCCACCCGCTCGTTGCGGCTGAGCGTGTCGAGCAGCGCCAGATCGCAGATCACGGCGCGCGGCGGCCAGAACGCGCCGACGAGGTTCTTTCCCTCCGCCGTGTTGATGCCGGTCTTGCCGCCGACGGCGGCATCCACCATGCCGAGCACCGTCGTGGGCACCTGCACCACCGCGACGCCGCGCAGCCACGTCGCCGCGACGAAGCCCGCCAAGTCGGTGACGGCTCCGCCGCCGAAGCCGACGACCGCGTCGGTGCGCGTGAAGTCGGCTTGACCCATCACCTGCCAGCAGAACGCCGCGACTTCGACACGCTTGCCCTGCTCGGCGTCCGGCACCTCGGCGAGCAGCACCTGACGCTCCCCCGAGGCGAGCAGCGACGCGCGCAGTTCGGTGGCGGCGGCCGACAGCGTCGGCGGGTGCACGATGAGCACTTTCTGCGCGGCGGGCGGCAAGGCGTCGCCCACCATGCCGTGGATGCCCCGTCCGATCGTGATGTCGTAAGGCTGGTCGCCGGCGACGCCGATGACGGTGGTGTCGGTCATTCGTGTGCTCCTCGGGCGTGATCGTCGCCGGCCAGCTCCGCCTCGATCCACGCCGCGAGGGCGTCGACCGCGTCTTGCAGAGGACCGGCGGACGTGTCGAAGCTCACCTGGGCGAGCCGTTCGTAGAGGGGGCGCCGTGCGGCGTAGATTTCATGCCAGCGCTCGACGGCGTCGCCCTCCTGCAGGAGGGGGCGCGCGCCGCCGCGGATGCGTGCGGCCACATTGTGCGGCGCGACGGTCAGCAGTGCGACGTGGTGATGGGCCAGCGCCGCCTGGGTGTCGGGGTGCAGCACCGCTCCCCCGCCGAGTGCGACGATGCCGCCACGTTTGAGCGCGTCGGCCACAGCCTCGCGTTCCAGCTCGCGGAAATACGCCTCGCCGTGCGTGGCGAAGATGGTCTCGATCGGGCCGTGTTCGCGAACGATCGCGGCGTCGCTGTCGGTGAACGGCAGGCCCAGCCGTTTGGCCACCCGCTTGCCGACGCTCGTCTTACCCGCCCCCATCGGGCCGATGAGGACGATCGCAGGACTCGTCATCCGAGGGCGTCGTCGCTGTCCGAGGCCGTCTGCAGCGTCTCGGGGATCGCGGAGAGGTAGCTGCGGAGGTTGCGGGCCGTCTCGCCGACGCTGTCGCCGCCGAACTTCTCGAGCACCGCTTCGGCCAGCACGATCGCGACCATCGCCTCGGCCACCACGCCCGCCGCGGGCACCGCGCACACGTCGGAGCGCTGGTGGTGCGCCGTGGCGGCCTCGCCCGTCGTGACGTCGATCGTGCGCAGCGCGTGCGGCACGGTCGCGATCGGCTTCATGCCCGCGCGCACGCGCAGCACCGTCCCGGTGGACATGCCGCCCTCCGTGCCGCCGGCCTTGTCCGAGGAGCGTGTGATGCCCTCGGATGCCGCGAACAGCTCGTCGTGCGCCGCCGAGCCGCGGCGACGCGTGGTCTCGAAGCCGTCGCCGACCTCCACGCCCTTGATCGCCTGGATGCTCATGAGGGCCTGCGCGAGCTTGCCGTCGAGGCGGCGATCCCACTGCACGTGGGAACCCAGCCCCGGGGGCAGGCCGTAGGCGAGAACCTCGACGATGCCGCCCAGCGTGTCGCCGTCTTTCTTCGCGGCATCCACTTCGGCGACCATCTCTTCCGAGGTGGCGGGATCGAAGCAGCGCAGCGGGTCCGCGTCGAGTGTAGCGACGTCGTCCGGAGTGGGAAGGGTCGCCCCTGCCGGCACCTGAACGGGGCCGATCGACAGCGTGTGGCTGACGAGACGGATTCCGAGCTCACCGAGGAACGAGCGGGCGATCGCGCCCAGAGCGACGCGAGCCGCCGTCTCGCGAGCACTCGCGCGTTCGAGGATCGGACGCGCCTCGTCGAACCCGTACTTCTGCATGCCGACCAGGTCGGCGTGGCCCGGGCGGGGGCGCGTGAGCGCGGCGCCGCGGCCGCGAGACATCTCGGTCATCTCGACCGGCTCGGCACTCATGACCTCGGTCCACTTGGGCCACTCGGTGTTGCCGATGCGCAGCGCGATCGGGCTGCCCATGCTGAGGCCGTGCCGGACGCCGGCGGAGATCGTCAGTTCGTCCTCTTCGAACTTCATCCGCGAGCCGCGGCCGTAGCCGAGCTTGCGACGCGCGAGATCTGCCTGGATCGCGGCGCGGGAGACGGGGACGCCGGCGGGCAGTCCCTCCATGAAGGCGACGAGTTCGGGGCCGTGCGATTCGCCGGCCGTGAGCACGCGGAGCATTCGCCTAGTCTCCCACGAGCGCACGGGCCATGATGTCCACGACGGCATCCTCATCGGGCAGTGGGTGGTCGACGTCGCCCGTTCGGAACACGCGGATCTGCAGCACGGCCTGTCGCACGAGCATGCCGAGGCCGTTGACGGCGGGAGCACCCGCCGCCTGCCACGCCACGGCCAGCGGGGTCGGCCAGTGGCCGTACACGACGTCGTAGAGCAGCCCCCCGTCGGACGCGATCCGTCGGGAGGTGTCCTCCGGCAGCGCGGCGCCGCCGGGCAGGGTGGAGACGGTGAGCGGGACGGATGCCGGCGCCACCGTGTCCGGCGCCGCGATCGAGACGGCGACCGACAGACGCTCCCCCAGCTCGGCGAGGGCGTGGGCCGCGTCGGGGCGTCGCGCGACCACCTCGACCGTGCGCGCGCCGAGCTGTGCGAGCGCGACGAGCGCCGACGTCGCCGTCGCCCCCGCGCCGACGATGCGGCCGGTCTCGATCGCATCGAGACCATGGGCTCGCACGTCGCCGACGATTCCGCCGACATCCGTGTTGAAGCCGCGCCACTGCCCGCCCACGCGGACGAGCGTGTTGACGGCGCCGGTGAGCTCGGCCGTGCGATCGCGGTGCGTCGCGGCGGCGAAGGCCTCGGTCTTCAGCGGGAACGTCAGCGAGAGGCCCCGAAACGCCGCACCCAGGCCGCCCAGCTCGCGCGAGAAGTCGGCCGCTGCGACTCGTCGGCATCCATAGCTCCAGTCCCATCCCAGCGCGGCGTACGCCGCGGCGTGGATCCGGGGCGAGAGGCTGTGAGCGATCGGGTCGCCCCACACCTCCAGGAGCGATCCGGTCGGGACCTCAGCAGTCGGCACTGTCATTGGCGGCGCACCACTGCTGCCACTGCGCCACGGCCTTCTCGTGCTCGGCATACGTGGTGCTGAAGATCGTCTCGCCGGTGTCGAGGTTGACCGTCACGAAGTACAGCCACGGCCCGTCTGCCGGATGCATCGCCGCGTCGATGGCCAGGTCGCCGGGGTTGGCGATCGGCCCGATCGGCAGACCCGGGTGCAGATACGTGTTCCACGGGTTGTCGTTGGCGAGGGCTTCTGCCGAGGAGCTGGCCGTGCCCTTGTTGATCTCGTTGTAGCCGTACTGCGCCGTCGAGTCCATCTGCAGCAGGCCGTGGGTCTCCTCGTTGTTGGGATCGAGGCGGTTCTCGATCACTCGGGAGACCTTGTAGAAGTCGGCTGTGAATCGTGCCTCGCGCTGGATGATCGACGCGACGGTGAGGATGCGCTCGCGCTGGTCGGTCGGCACGCCGGCCTTGTCGAGAGAGGCCACCGTGCGATCGACCAGCGTCTTGATGACCTGCTGCGCCGTCCTCCCGGGATCGAACGTATAGGTCGCCGGGAACAGCCAGCCCTCGAGCGTCGTCGCGCTGACGCCGTACTGCGAGGGATCGGCGACCGCCGCCTGCAGATCGGCGAGCGGGATGCCGGTTCCGTCGGCGAGTCGCGTCAGGGTCGAGCCCATGGTCAAGCCCTCGGGCAGCTGCGCGGTGTTCTCGCGTCGGCTGCTGGGGTCTTCCAGAGCCTTCAGGGCCGCCGCGGACGACATCTTCTGCTTGAGCGTGTACACGCCCGGTTGGAAGTCCGGGTTCTGGCCGGTCTTGATCAAGTAGTCGTAGAAGGCGGTGTCCGTCTTCGTGACGCCCGCCTGGAACAGCGACGTCGAGATCGTCGATCCGGTGTCGCCCGTGACGATCGTCACCGTCGCGTCGCCCTCGGCGATGCCGTCCTCGTAGTCCTTGGGTTCTTCCCACCCCAGGAACGCGCGGATCTTGTCCTCGTAGGTGTTCCAGACGTAGAAGCCGCCCCCCACGATGCCGCCGAGGATTGCGAGGATCACCCCGAAGATCACCCAGCCCGCGATGCGGCTTTTGCGGCGATCGCGGTCGTGGCTCTTGCCGCGCCCGCGATCGGAGTGCGAGTCCCCGCTGAAGAGCGCATCGAGCTGCTGATGCACCGGAACGGCCTCGGCCTCTGGCGACGCCGGTGCCGGTGGCGCTGCCGCGGCGGTCTCGGGGCGGGGATCCGCGGTCTCGTCCGCGGCGCGCGCGGAGATCGGTGCTGCGATCGGTGCGCTCTGCGGCGACGGCGGGGTCTCTGACGCGGCGTTCGCCGCCGCGGCCGCCTCCCGAGCGGCGCGGCGCGATGGCGGCACGGATGCCGCGCCACCGGATGACGGCGCCTGCGTGCGCGGGGTCGGCAGTTTGCTGAACAGGTCCGCGAACTCGTCGTCGTTCGGCGGGGTGTCAGACATCAGGCGGGCTCCTGCGGGTCGGGCAATACGGCACCGGCGGGGGCACCGGTGCTCTTCTCGACGTCGATCGCCTGCTGCAGCAGGACGACGGCGGCGACTTGGTCGACAATCCTACGAGACGAACGCTGGGAGCGTCCGGCATCGCGCAGCGCCGCGTGCGCGCTCACCGTGCTGAGGCGCTCATCGACGAGGCGCACCTCCAGTCCGGATGCCGCGCGCACCTCCCTCGCGAAGGCGCGGGCATCGTCGGTGGACGCGGTCTCTCCACCGGACAGGCTGATCGGCAACCCGACGAGCAATTCCATCGCGGAGTATTCCTCGGCGAGCTGCGCGATGTGCGCGGCCGCGGCATCCGTTCGCGCAACCGTCTCGACGGGAACGGCGAGCAGTCCGTCGCGATCGCACCGGGCGACCCCGATCCGCGCCTTGCCGACGTCGATCCCGAGGCGCACGCCCGGTCGGAAGCCGCTCACGCGCCGGGTGTCTCCAGTGCGCGCGTCACCGCTGCGAGCGCGTGCGGGAGGGCATCCGGATCGGTTCCGCCGCCCTGGGCCACGTCGTCACGTCCGCCGCCGCCGCCGCCGAGCACGGCTGCGGCGTTCTTCGCGAGCACGCCCGCCTTCGCTCCCGCCGCGCGGGCAGCGTCGTCGGTGGCGACGATGACGACGGGCCGGCCGCCGACGACGGCGCCGAGCGCGACGACGGCGCCGGCTCCCACGCGCTCGCGCACCTGCAGGGCCAGCGTGCGCACGTCGTCCGCCGAGGCCGCGACGCCCAACGACTGGGCGACGAGACGGAACGCCCCGGTCGCCTGGGCCGATCCGGCCAGTTCCGGCAGCCGGCTCTCCAGCGCCTTCGCCTCGAACTGCGCGATGCGCTTCTCAGCCGCCTTCAGGCTTGCCGCCAGATCCGCGACTCGGCTGGCCAGCTGGTCCTTCGGCGTCTTCAGCGAGGTCGACAGCTGCGAGACGATGGCGCGTTCGGCAGCGAGCTCCCGGAAGGCGTCGAGACCGACGAGGGCTTCCACCCGTCGCGTGGAGGCGCCCACCGACGACTCTCCGACGAGGTTGATGAGGCCGATCTCCGCGCTCGAGCCGACGTGGGTGCCGCCGCACAGTTCGCGCGACCAGGGCCCGCCGATGTCGACCATGCGCACCGTGTCGCCGTACTTCTCGCCGAACAGCGCCATCGCGCCGGCCGCCTTGGCCTCATCGAGCGGAAGCACGCGCGTGGTCACCTGCAGGTTGTCGCGCACGGCGTTGTTCGCGATCTCCTCGATCTCCGTCTTGGTCGCCTCCGACAGGGTCTGACCCCAGGAGAAGTCGAACCGCATGTAGCCGGCGCGGTTGAGCGATCCGGCCTGCGTGGCCGACTTTCCGAGCGTGTCGCGCAGGGCCGCGTGCACGAGGTGGGTCGCCGAGTGCGCCTGCTGTGCCGCGCGGCGGTTGACGGCATCCACGACGCTCGTCGCGGGCTGGCCCACGCCGACCTCGCCCGAGGTCACCTCGACCGTGTGGCTGACCAGCCCCGGCACCGGGCGCTGCACGTCCAGGACCTCGAGTTCGTAGCCGGGACCCACGATCACACCCTTGTCGGCCACCTGACCGCCGCTCTCGGCGTACAGCGAGGTCTCGGCGAGGATCACCTCCGCGATCTGCCCCTGCACCGCCCGCTGCGCGGGGGCACCGTCGACGAGGAGTCCGAGGACGGTCGACTCGGTCTCCCAATCGGTGTACCCGGTGAAGACCGTCTCGCCCTTCGCGCGGAAGTCGCGGTAGATGCTCGTGTCGGCGAGCTGGCGCTTGCGGGAGCGGGCATCGGCCTTCGCTCGGGCCCGCTGCTCGTGCATCAGGGTGTCGAACGCGTCGCGGTCGACGGTGAGCCCCGCTTCTTCGACGATCTCCATCGTGAGATCGATCGGGAAGCCGTACGTGTCGTGGAGCAGGAACGCCTCCGCGCCGCCGATCGAGGTGGTCCCGGCATCCTTGGCCGCCGCGATGGACGCGTCGAGGTTCTCCGAGCCGGCGGCGAGCGTGCGCAGGAACGTGGCCTCCTCCGCGAGGGCATAGGTCACGAGACGGTCGTAGTCGGTGCCGACCACCGGGTAGGCATCCTTCATGGCATCCCGCGACGCCGCGAACAGGGTCGCGAACGTCGCTCCGTCCACACCCAGCAGACGCATGGAGCGGATGACGCGGCGCATGAGGCGGCGGAGGATATAGCCGCGACCTTCGTTCGCCGGGGTCACGCCGTCGCTCAGCAGCATGAGCGAGGAGCGCACGTGGTCGGCGACGACGCGGAAACGGACGTCGTCGTCGTGGTTCGCGCCGTAGGACTTTCCCGACAGGGCGACGGCGGCATCGAGCACGGGGCGCACCTGATCGGTCTCGTACATGTTGTCGACGCCCTGCTTGAGGAACGCGATGCGCTCCAGGCCCATGCCGGTGTCGATGTTCTTGTTGGGCAGCTCTCCGACGATCGTGAAGTCGTACTTGCTGCGCACATCCGTGATCTCGTACTGCATGAACACGAGGTTCCAGATCTCGACATAGCGGTCGTCGTCGGTTGCCGGTCCGCCGTCGATGCCGTACGCGGGGCCGCGGTCGAAGAAGATCTCCGAGCAGGGGCCCGCGGGGCCGGGCAGGCCCGTCGACCAGTAGTTCGTGTCCTTACCCAGGCGCTGGATGCGTTCCTCGGGAAGGTCGGTCAGACGCAGCCACAGGTCGTGCGCCTCGTCATCCTCTTCGTAGACCGTGACCCACAGGTCTTTCGGGTCGAAGCCCAGTCCACCGTCGTCCTCGGATGTGGTCAGCAGCTCCCAGGCGTAGCGGATGGCGCCTTCCTTGAAGTAGTCGCCGAACGACCAGTTGCCGAGCATCTGGAAGAAGGTGCCGTGCCGCGGGGTCTTGCCGACTTCTTCGATGTCGTTGGTGCGGATGCACTTCTGGTTATCGGCCGCGCGCGGGTACGGCGCGGGCACATCACCCGACAGGTAGGGGATGAACGGCACCATTCCGGCGACGGTGAACAGCAGCGCCGGGTCGTCGGTGACCAGGGATGCCGAGGGCACGATCGTGTGCCCGTTCTTCTCGAAGTAGTCCAGGTAGCGCTGGGCGATCTCGGCGGTCTTCATCTGTGGGTTCCTCGGCAGAGCACGGGCGTGCGGGACGGACGGTCCCGTACGGGACGGTGCGGGTGTGTGGTCAGTCGGCGTTCTTGACGACGTCGTGCGCGGCGTCCACGGCGCTGGATGCCGCGTCCTTCGCGGCCTCGACGGCGTTCGCGGCGGCATCCTTGACGTCTTCGGCGATGCCGTCGATCTTCGCCTCCTGGGCGCGATATGCCTCGCCGATGCGGTCGGTGAACTCGGTGATGCGCGCGTCGACCTCGGCGAGAACTTCGTGGCCGCGCGGATCCTTGTTCACGAAGTGGGCGGCGACGAAGCCTCCCGCGAGACCCACGACGAACCACAGCACCTTCTTCATGCGTTCCATGTTAGGTGCACGGCTCGTGTCGGTGGGTCTGCGGGAACGCCGAAGGGCGCCGGGGAGAACCCCGACGCCCTTCGGATGTGCACGCGCTCAGCGCGCGGCGTAGTACTCGACGACGAGCTGGACGTCACCGGTGACGGGGACCTCCGCACGCTTCGGACGACGCACGAGCTTGGCCTGCAGCTTGTCGAGCTCGACCTCGAGGTAGCCCGGGACGGGGGGCAGAACCTCGGCGTGGCCACCGAGGGCGGCGACCTGGAAGGGCTCCAGCGACTCGCTCTTGGGCTTGACGTGGATGGTCTGACCCGGCTTCACGCGGAACGACGGGCGGTCGACGAGCTGGCCGTCCACGAGGATGTGGCGGTGCACGACGAGCTGACGGGCCTGCGCCGTGGTGCGGGCGAAGCCGGCACGCAGCACGAGGGCGTCGAGGCGCATCTCGAGCAGCTCGACGAGGTTCTCACCCGTCAGGCCGTCCTGACGACGAGCCTCATTGAACGTGTTGCGCATCTGCTTCTCGCGGATGCCGTACTGCTCGCGCAGACGCTGCTTCTCGCGGAGGCGGACGGCGAAGTCGCTGTCCTGCTTGCGCTTGGTGCGGCCGTGCTCGCCGGGAGCATACGGGCGCTTCTCGAGATACTTGGCTGCCTTGGGGGTCAGCGCGACGCCGAGGGCGCGCGACAGACGCACCTTGCGGCGGTCCTGGGACTTCGTAGCCACGAAGTGTTCCTTTCGTTACGCGGACGCGACTGTCGCGCCTCGCGGACGTATCGCCTCTCCTCGCCCTGTCCGGACTGCACGCCGGGGCATGCCGGAAGGTCGGTGAAGAAAAGAGGGGATGCCCGAAAACCGGTTTCGAGCCACTCCACTGTATCAGAGGGCGTCCGCGTTTGAATTGCAGCGATAGATGTCGCGGTTGTCGCGTCGTTCAGTGTCCGATGAGGAGGGCTTCCTGGGCGGCGTCG
>NZ_MKRU01000044.1:0-12732 GCF_001897985.1 Microbacterium sp. 69-7
CGTCGCGGTCATCTATCAGGCGGTGTTCGCCACCGAGGAGTTCGTCGGATTCGCCGACTTCCTCGTGCGCGACGACCCCGCTCGCCCCGCGGATACCGCCGCCAACCCGTGGGTCGTGCAGGACACCAAACTCGCGCGTCACGCACGCGTGACGGCGTTGATGCAGCTTGCGGCATATGCCGACCAGCTCGACCGGCTGGGAGTGCCGCGCAGCAGCCGTGTGGAGTTGCTGCTCGGCGACGGCACGACCTCGACGCACGCCGTCAGCGACCTCCTACCCGTCTTCCGGTTGCGCAGGCAGCGACTGCGGGCGCTCGTCGCCGACCGCGACATCGCGGCGGGCGCCACGGGCGCTCCGATCGCGTGGGGAGACGACCGGGGTGAGCTCAGGATCGTGGCGTGCGGCCGATGCGCGACCTGCGATGCGGAGGTCGTCGCCCATCGCGACCTGCTGCTCGTCGCCGGGATGCGACCCGTGCAGCGTGACCGGCTGCGCGCCGCCGGCATCCATACCATCGACGACCTGGCCGTCGCGAGCGCGCCTCCCGAGCGGATGTCGGGTGACACGTTCGCCGGCCTGCGTACGCAGGCGCGCCTGCAGCTGGACAGCCCGGCGGGCGGCGTGGGGGAGACGGCAACCGCGGCCGCGCCGCCGGTGCCGACCTTCGAGGTGGTCTTTCCGAAGGCGATCGGAGCGCTGCCCCGGCCCGACCGCGGCGACCTCTTCTTCGACTTCGAGGGAGACCCGCTCTACACCGAAGCCGCCGACGGGGTGGGAGCGATGTGGGGCATCGACTACCTGTTCGGCTGGGTCGACGACGACGAGCAATACGCGGCGCTGTGGGCGCATTCCTTTGCCGACGAGAAGCGGGCGCTCGAGGACTTCCTGGATGTGGTGGCGCTGCGCCGGCGCGCCCACCCCGGAATGCACATCTACCACTACGCGCCGTACGAACCGACGCATCTGCTGGCGATGGCCGCCCGCTACGGTGTGCGCGAGGCCGAGGTCGACACGCTGTTGCGTGAGGGCGTCTTCGTCGACCTCTACCCGATCGTCCGGCGCGCCCTTCGCGTGGGATCGCGCTCGTACTCGATCAAGAAGCTCGAGCCGCTCTACATGGGCGCCGAGGTGCGCACCAGCGACGTGCAGCGCGGCGACGACTCGATCGTCAAGTATGTCGAGGCGCGCGAGCTGATGGACGCGGGGGCGGATGCCGCGGGAGCGGCGATTCTCGACGATCTCGCCGACTACAACCGCTACGACTGCGTCTCGACCCGTCGCTTGCGCAACTGGCTGGTCGAGCGGGCCCGGGAGTCCAAGCTCCTGCCCTCGGCAGACGTCGACGCCGCAGAGCGTCCCTACGAACCCTCCCCGCGTGCCGATGCGCTCACGCGGATGGCGGGCGCTGCCGAGAGGGACGATGCCCCCGATGTGGCCGCGGTCACCGCGCTCAAGCTCGCCGCCGCGGCGATCGACTACTACCCCCGCGAGGCGAAGACCTTCTGGGCGACGCACTTCCTGCGGCTGCGTGAGCCCGTCTCGATCTGGGAGGACACCCGCGACGTCGTCGTCTTCGATCACGATCGGTGCCGAGTCCTGAGCGACTGGCACGTACCGGAGGGCGGACGCGTCCAGCGCCGGGTGCTCGAGCTGCGCGGCGACCTCGCGCCGGGAACGAAGCTGTCCGCGGGGGGATCGGTCTTCCTGCTGTACGAGCTGCCGACACCGTTCCCGATCGACACCAGCCCGCGCTGGATCCACGCCGCGCGGTCGGTCCGCGTCGTCGACGTCCTCGATGACGGAATGGTCGTGGAGGAGAACTCCGTCCACGGATTCACCTGGCAGGAGCTGCCGATCGCCTCGACCCCGCCCGCGCCGCCTCAGGCCGGGTCGCAGCAGGCGGCGATCGATCACTGGGCCGACACAATCATCCAGGCGGCCCCGCTGCGCTCGGCGGACTTCCCGTTCGACCCCGCGACCGACCTGCTGCTGCGCAGAATCCCGCGCACGCGCTCGGGTACGCTCGCGCGCGGCGACGGTGACGCGGTCGACGAGATCGCCCGCGCCGTCGACGATCTCGACCGCAGCTATCTGGCCGTGCAAGGCCCGCCGGGCACCGGCAAGACCTACGTCGGTTCGCACGTGGTCGCGCGCCTGGTCCGCGAGAAGGGATACCGCGTCGGCGTGGTGGCGCAGTCGCACGCGGTCGTGGAGAACATGCTCGCGCGCATCGTCGATGCGGGGGTGCCGGGTGAGCGCGTCGCGAAGGCGACGAAGGGCGCGGCATCCGGTGCGGAGAGTTTCACCGCCATCGCGAAGGACGGCTATGCGGCCTTCGCCCAGGCACACCCGGACGGGTTCGTCATCGGCGGTACGGCATGGGACCTGAGCCACCCCGGACGCGTGCCCCGCGCGAGTCTGGACCTGCTCGTCATCGACGAAGCCGGACAGTTCTCGCTCGCCTCGACCATCGCGGTGTCGGTCGCGGCGCAGCGACTGCTGCTGCTCGGCGATCCCCAGCAGCTGCCGCAGGTGAGCCAGGGCACCCATCCCGAGCCGGTCGACACCTCCGCACTCGGATGGGTGATGGATGGCGTCGCGGTCGTCCCCGATGATCGCGGCTTCTTCCTCGCACAGACGCGGCGGATGCGCCCCGAGGTCGCCGCTCCCGTCTCCGAACTGTCCTACGACGGGCGACTCGCGGCGCATCCGTCCACCGCGGGGCGTCACCTCGACGGCGTTGCGGCCGGCGTCGTCCCCATGCCGCTGACCCACGCGGGCAACGCCACACAGTCGCCGGAGGAGGCCGACGCCGTCCTCGCCCTCGCTCGCGACCTCCTTGGGCGGGCGTGGACGCCATCCGAACAGGCGCGCCCACGACCGCTCACGGCCGCGGATCTGATCGTCGTCACCCCGTACAACGCGCAGCAGGTGCTCGTCGAGTCCGTGCTGGCAGCGGCCGGGCTCGGGGAGATCCCGGTCGGAACGGTCGACAAGTTCCAGGGTCAGGAAGCTGCCGTCGCGATCGTGTCGCTCGCGGCATCCAGCGGCCGTGATGCACCGCGAGGGCTCGAGTTCCTCCTGCTGCAGAACCGTCTGAACGTGGCCATCTCGCGGGCCGAGCACACCGCGTTCGTGGTCTACGGCACGGGGCTGCTCGACGACCTGCCCCGCACTCCGGACGGTGTCGCCCGCCTCAGTGCCTTCGCCCGTCTCGTCGGCGCGGACGCGCCCTAGACTCGGCCTATCGGTCGACGCGCACCGGTCGAGTTCCGCGGGGCGACGCCTCCGCGACGTGGCGAACAGGAGCACGACATGAGCGATGAGATGCCCCGGCAGTTTGAGATCGATCTGCCGCCGGAGGTGATCGCCGGCAGCTTCGCCGACTTCGCGAACGTGTGGCACACGCCCGACGTGTTCGTGATGGACTTCGTCTCTCTCGTGCGGCCTCCGCAGGCCGGGGCGGATGCCGACGGTGCGCCCGTCACGGTCGTGCCCGCTCGGGTGGTGCAGCGAGTGCGCATCCCCCCGCAGCAGGTGTTCGAGCTGGCGAAGGCGCTCACCCAGCAGCTGGAGTTCTGGGAGCAGGAGACCGGGCGACGCGCCGAAGGGTGACGATACCGTCGCCCGGGGCCGCGACCGGTCTCGGCCGCGCGCCGGTCATCTTCGGGGGATATACTCCCCGAGGCTCGTCCCCGTGCATCCGATCACGACGAGCCGCGATCAGAGGCGGTGAGACACCATGGCAGACGATAGTAGCCGCGCCGCGGTGCTCGCCGCCGGCATCCTCTCGTTCTGAGGCCGGCGCACCCGCGGCGTTTTCGTGCGTGCCGTCCGCTCGGCACGCTCCGACGTGCGCGCGATCCTTCGTGCGTGCCCGCCCCGCGGCGCTCGGCGACCGCGTGTCCACGAGGAGAGACCCATGACCCTGATCGACAACGCCGTGTACAAGGACGGGGTGCGCGTTGCCACCCCCGCCTCGCTCGACGATGCCTACGCCCTCCAGGAAGCCCACACGGGCTTCGCGTGGATCGGCCTGTACCGTCCGTCGGACGAGGAGCTGGCGTCCGTCGCGACAGAGTTCGAACTGCACCCGCTCGCCATCGAGGATGCGGCTCTGGGGCATCAGCGCTCCAAGGTCGAGCGTTACGGCGACACGCTGTTCGTGGTGCTGCGCCCCGCCCGCTACGACGACGAGCGCGAGGAGCTGGACATCGGCGAGCTGCACCTGTTCGTCGGCCCCGACTTCGTGATCACCATCCGTCATGCCGAGTCCCCCGATCTCGGAGCGGTGCGGCGGCGCCTCGAGCAGCAGCCGGAACTGTTGGCGCTGGGATCGGAGGCGGTGCTGTACGCCGTGCTCGACCGCGTCGTCGACGAGTACGAGCCGCTGGTCGCCGGCATCGAGAACGACATCGACGAGATCGAGGACGACCTGTTCGGAGACGCCGACGACGATGCCCTCTCGCGCCGCATCTACGAGCTGTCCGGAGAGCTGAACCGCTTCTTCCGAGCCACCCACCCGCTGGTGCCGATCATCGAATGGCTGCAGCGCGGCCACGACGCCTACCACGTCGACATCGAGCTGCAGCGGCGGCTGCGCGACGTCCGCGACCATGCCCTCCGCGTCACCGAGCGCATCGACGGCTTCCGTGCGGTGCTCGACAAGGCGCTCATCGTGCACTCCGCGCTCGTCTCCCGGCGGCAGACCGAGGTGAACCCGGCGCAGAACGAGCAGGTGAAGAAGATCTCTTCGTGGGCGGCGATCATCTTCGCGCCCACGCTGATCGGCACGGTGTACGGCATGAACTTCGACGTCATGCCCGAGCTGCACTGGGAGTACGGCTACCCCGTCGCTCTCGGCGTGATGGTGGCCTTCCCCACCGTGCTCTACCTGATCTTCAAGCGGCGGCGGTGGCTGTGAGCCTCGCTCGTCCGTCCTGTTGCGTCACTCTCGGCATCCGATAGCGACGACACGGGGCGGATGAAGCCGCTCAGACCGTGCCGTAGAGGCGGTCGCCGGCGTCGCCGAGGCCGGGCACGATGTAGCCCTTCTCGTTGAGACGCTCATCGAGCGCCCCGAGCACGAGGGTCACGTCGCGGTCCCCGACGAGCTCCTCGATCTTCGCGACGCCCTCGGGCGCGCCGAGGATGCAGATCGCGGTGACGTCCTGCGCGCCGCGGGCGAAGAGGAAATCGATCGCGGCGCCGAGCGAGCCGCCGGTCGCGAGCATCGGGTCGAGCACGAAGCACTGTCGGTCGCTGAGATCGTCGGGAAGGCGCTCGGCGTACGTGTACGGCTGCAGCGTCTCCTCGTTGCGCGCCATGCCCAGGAAGCCGATCTCGGCGGTGGGCAGCAGCTTCACCATGCCGTCGAGCATGCCGAGGCCGGCGCGGAGGATCGGCACCACCAGCGGTCGCGGCTCCGAGATGCGCACGCCGGTCGTGGTGGTCACCGGGGTCTGGATCTCGACCTCTTCGACGCGCACGCCGCGGGTCGCCTCATACGCGAGCAGGGTCAACAGCTCTTCGGTGAGCTGTCGGAACACCGGAGATGGTGTGCGCTCGTCGCGCAGCACGGTGAGCTTGTGGGTGATGAGGGGGTGATCGGCAACGTGCACGCGCATGATCTCAGCCTACGCTGAAGGCATGAGCCTGCCCGTGCGTGCCGACGACGAGACGGTGATGCGTCGTGCCCTTGCACTGGCCGCTCGCGCGGCGGACGCGGGAGAGATCCCGGTGGGCGCGGTCGTCGTGGATGCGGGGGGCGCGGCGATCGGTGAAGGTCTCAACCTGCGGGAGGCGACCGCCGACCCCACCGCCCATGCGGAGGTCGTGGCCCTCCGGCAGGCCGCGGCATCCGTCGGGTCGTGGAACCTCGAGGGGTGCACGCTGACCGTGACCCTCGAGCCGTGTCTGATGTGCGCGGGCGCGATCCTGCAGGCTCGCGTCGGCCGGGTCGTGTTCGGCGCGTGGGACGAGAAGGCGGGAGCGGCCGGATCGGTGTACGACGTGCTACGTGACCGGCGGCTGCCGGTGCGGGCCGAAGTGGTCGGCGGCATCCTGGAGGACGACGCGCGCGCCCTGCTGCGCACCTTCTTCGACGCCCGCCGTTGAGGAGGTCCCTGCCTCAGTCCGAGGAGCTGAGGATGATCGCCTCGGTGGGCGGGGCGGGGTCGGCCCGACGGCCGATGTAGCCGATGTTCTCCAGCAGGGCGCGACGGAACTCCGCGGGGCGCTCCAGGTGCGGCGCGTGGCCGACGCCCTCGAAGACCAGTTCGGTGACGGCGCCTCCCGCCGCTTGGTAGGCATCCAGCACGTCGCGGGTTTGCGACACCATCTCCTGCGCGGGTGCGGACTCGGCGCCCGGCCACCCCGGGATCACCCCGAGGGCGCCGAGGTGGTTGATGTCGAAGAAGGAGGCATCGGAGACGATCGCGTCGGCCGAGCCGCGCACCCAGAGGACGGGAGGCTTGGGGGTGATGTCCACGATGCTCGAGGTGTTGAAGTACTGCGGCGCCATGGTGTTCAGCACGCCCAGGCGTCCGGCGGCGAACCCGGGCCAGTTCTCGCTGGCGACGCTGTCGCCGGGGTAGTTGCCGGTGGCCGTGGAGGTGGTGTTCATCGACTCCACCCAGATGTCCTCGTGCGCGCTCGTGTATCCCGGTGCGACATAGCCGGAGCGGAAGACGCTGCGCGGCGACGTCGGTGCCTCGTCGGTCATGTCGCGGTCGGTGAGTCGCTGCACGAAGTCGGGGTTGGCGCCGCCCGCGCCGCAGCCGGCGTCGTCGGCGGTCACCCGCGATCCGTCGCGGCGGGTGCCCCCGAAGCCGTAGGGCGAGACCGGCGCCTGCAAGGTGAGCGAGCGCACGGGGTGGTCGATGGCGTACTGCATGACCACGCCTCCTCCCATGGACCACCCGACGAGGTGCGCCGTGTCGATGCCCAGCACCTGCAGCGTGGCGAACACGTCGTCGCTGAAGTCGCGGACGCCGCGGGTGGCGTCGACGGGCGCGCTCTCGGTGTTGCCGAACCCGCGCAGATCGACGGCGATGATCCGCAGATCGCTGGGCAGATCCTGCATGAGCTCCTGCCAGAACAGGCTCGACGACACGTTGCCGTGCACCAGGATCACGGTCTGGTCCGCGGTCGCGGCCGGGTTGTCGCCGACGCGTTCGAGGATGCCGACGCGCAGGCGCTCTGTGTCGATGATCCGGGAGGTGATGCCGTCGAGGAGCGTCATGACCGCATCCTACTCCGACGACCTGTCGTCATGAACGGACTCTCAGGTGAAGAGTCGGAGTGCGCCGAGCGGCGGACCCGACCATGCGTTCTCGTGGTCCCGAGGTGCGTACGGCCCTGCCGTACGGGTGGGTCTGCCGAGGGCCGTCAGGCTCTCTGCCCACCGCACGGCGGCGGCGACCCCGTCGATCACGGGTACCCCCAGCGGGGAAACCGGCGCAGCCGAGCACGGATGAGTGGTTTCTCTGCAGGCCGCTCGTTCCTCTGCGAGGATGAGGGCATGGCTTCCCCCCTCCCTTCGATCGCGATCCTCGGTGCCGGCTCGATGGGAGGCGCGATCTTGCAGGGCCTCGTCCGCTCGGGTGATGCCCCCGCGATCACCGTGACCAACCGCACCGCCGTGCGCGCTGACGCCTTGGTGGGACTCGACGGCGTCACGAGCCTTTCGCTCGAGGCCGACGGCGACGCGAACACGGCTGCCGCCGCAGCCGCCGACATCGTGCTCATCGGTGTGAAGCCGGTGATGGTGCCCGATCTGCTCCGCGAGATCGCGCCCGTGCTGCGTCCGGGGACGATCATCGTGAGCCTCGCCGCGGGTGTCACGATCGCGACATTCGCGTCCATCGTGGGTGAAGAGGTCTCGGTGATCCGCTCCATGCCGAACACCCCCGCGGTGGTCGGCAAGGCGGTGACCGGCCTGTCGGCGGGCCCCACGGCATCCGCGGACGAGCTGGCGCTGGTGCGCCGGCTGTTCGAGACGTGCGGGGCGGTCATCGAGGTGCCCGAGTCGCAGATCGACGCCCTGTCGACGATCTCGGGGTCGGGTCCGGCCTACTTCTTCCTGCTGGTCGAGGAGCTCACCGAGGCCGCACGCGGCAAGGGTTTCTCCGACGCCGACGCGCGCCTGATGGCCGAGCAGACCTTCATCGGCGCCGCGGCGCTGCTGGATGCCACGGGGGAGGACCCCGCCGAGCTGCGCCGGCGCGTCACCAGTCCCAAGGGCACGACCGAGCGTGCGATCGCGGTGCTGCAGGGCGCCCGCCTGGACGGCGTGTTCGCCGAGGCGACCGACGCCGCCCTCGCCCGCGCCAAGGAGATGGCCGCCGGCGCCTGACCCCCGCCGCCCGCCCGCTTCGCCCGCCCGCCCGCCGCGTCCCCGCGCCCGCGAGAAACCACCTTCGGCACGAGAAACCACCGCTGCAGGTGCGTGTCGTCGCCGTTGTGGTTTCTCACTGCGGCCGGTGAGGGAGAGCTCGGGGCGTCTGGCGCAGGCTCGCCAGTCCGGCGCGGTCGCGCGGGCGGACGAGCCGGACGGCCGCGCGCTGCAGGGCGGTCGCCAACGGCTCGACCCGCACCGCGTCCGCCATCTCCCAGCGTGCGACCGGATGCCCCGCGCGGCGCAGACGGTCCTCGCGGCGCTTCTCGTCGCGGAAACGCCGCGCGGCCGCCGCTGGCGCGTCGCCGTCGTCGATGCCGTACTTGCCCCAGCCGTCGCTCTCGCCCACCGTGCGGCTCGACGGGAACAGGAAGTCCGTGCGGTCCGTGACCCCCTCGTAGCGGAACTCGGCCTGCAGCACCGGGTCTTCGAAGCCGCACCAGCGGATGACGGCGCGGCTGACGCTCTCGCCGGGCGACTCGGCGCGCGCGTCCGCGTGCGCCCAGGCCCACGCCAGCCGCGCGACGCCCCGGCGGGAGGCCTGCGACGCGGCGCGCTCCCGGAGGTCGTCGACGACGAGAGCGCCGCCCTGTCGGGGCGAGATCGCGGCATCCACGACGGCGAGCGCCTGCGCGGGCGGGAGCACGCGGGCGAGATCGATGACGGCATCCGTCGGCGAGGTGCACAGGATGCCGTCGACGCTCACGACCTCCCGCGCGTCCGTGCTGGTGTGCACGCACACGTCGCCGAACCGTCGCGACGCCGTGCGGTCCGGATCGAACACGTGGATGTCGCGCGCCTCGCCGAACAGCGGCAGGCCGAGCAGCACCGCGGCGGACTCCAGGCACAGCACGGCATCCGGGTGGACGAGCGCGAAGGCGTGCACCCGCAGCGCATACCGCTGCCACGGCGCCAGCCGCGCCGCCGCGGCGGCATCCACGTACACGCCGCGGCGCACCCGCACGAAACCGGGACCGGCCACCGCCAGCCGCAGCACGCGGGCCTCGGCGGAGGTGACGAGCGGAAGCGGTGACCGGGTGGTGGCACGGTCCGTCGGCAGGTGCGGCATCCGCAGATCATGCCCCGGCACCCGCGCCGCCGCGGTCTCATCCCCACCCTTCCCGCGGTCATCCCCTCCCGCGCCGCCTGGGGAGGAGCCGCCGTGCGCCGGCGAGAAACCACCGGCGAGCCGAGAAACCCCGCGCGGCAGGGTTTCTCGCGCCGCAGATGGTTTCTCGCGGGCGCGGAGGGCGCGGAGGGCGCGGAGGGCGCGGCGGGGGCGGATGCCGCGGTCAGCGGTCGAGCGAGGCGAAACGCTCGATGTCGCTGTTGGTGCCCGACACGATGATCAGGTCGTGGTTGGTCACCACGGTGTCGGCCTCGGCGTAGCGGAACGGCTTGCCCGGGCTCTTCACGCCGACGACGGTGACGCTGTACTTGCTGCGCACCCCCGACTCGTTCAGGCCGATGCCGCGGATGAACTTCGGCGGGTACATCTTGGCGAGGACGAAGTCGTCGTCGAAGCGGATGAAGTCGAGCATCCGGCCGCTGACCAGGTGCGCGACGCGCTCGCCGGCCTCGCGCTCGGGGTAGATGACGTGATTCGCGCCGACGCGGGCGAGGATCTTGCCGTGGCTCTGGGAGACGGCTTTCGCCCAGATCTGCGGCACCTTCAGGTCGACGAGATTCGCCGTGATGAGCACCGACGCCTCGATCGAGGAGCCGACGGCGACGACGGCCACCTGGAAGTCCTGGGCGCCGATCTGCTTGAGCGCCTCGATGTTCTTGGCGTCGGCCTGCACCGTGTGGGTGACACGCTCGGACCACTTCTGCACGAGCTCGAGGTTGTCGTCGATCGCGAGGACTTCGCGATCGAGGCGGTCGAGTTCGCCGGCGCACGCGGCTCCGAAACGGCCGAGGCCGATCACCAGGACGGGAGCATCGCTCCGGATCTGCTCAACCAACGATCGGCCTTTCGACGGGCAGCGAGTAGTGCTGCGATCGGTTCGTCGCGGCGACGGCCGCGGCGAGAGTGACGGTACCCACGCGCCCCATGAACATCGTCGCCGCCATGACGTAGACGGCGAGATCGGGCAGGTCCTGCGTGATACCGGTGGACAGGCCCACGGTCGCGAAGCCCGAGACGACGTCGAAGAGCACGTACTCGACGGGATATCTCGTGATCTGCGCGATCGTGATGGTCGACACCGCGACGATCGTCGAGCCCCAGGCGACGACGGACAGGGCGACGCGCTGCACATCGCTGGGGATGCGGCGGCCGAACGCCTGCACGCTCGGTCGTCCCTTGGCCTCGGACCAGACGGCGAGGGCGAGGACGGCGAGGGTGGTCACTTTGATGCCGCCGGCGGTGGATGCCGAGCCGCCGCCGATGAACATGAGCATCGAGCCCACGACGAGAGACGATCCGTGCAGCTGCCCGATGTCGACGATGGAGAAGCCCCCCGAGCGCGTCATCGCGGACAGGAAGAATGCTTGGAAGGTCGTGTCCCAGGCATCCATCCCGCCGAACGTCTTCGGGTTGTCGTACTCGAGCAGCAGGAACACTGCGGCACCGGCGAAGAACAGGATGACCGTCGTGATCAGGGTGAGCTTGGCGTGCAGCGACCAGCGGCGGACGTGGAGGTGGTGGCGCCACAGCGCGAAGATGACGGGGAAGCCGATGGAGCCCAGGAACACCCCCGCCATCAGAAGCGTCAGGAAGAGGTAGTTGTGCGCGAACGGGGCGATGCCCTCGGCGTTCGGCGCGAAGCCGGTGTTGGTGAACGACATCGCCGCGTAGTACGGCGCCTCCCACAGTGCGCTCAACGGATCGACACCGCTCGCGAGCAGCGACGGATACAGCAGCACCGCGAGTCCTGCCTCGATCACGAGGGTCGACAACGCCACGGTGGCCAGGAGCTGGCCGACCTCGCCCAGGCGCACCGCCTGGCCCTCGTTGACGGGTCCGCCGTGGGCGCGCAGGGGGTTCGTGTCGCCCGCGGCGATCAGCTTCGCCCGCAGGCCCAGGCGCTTGGAGATCACCAGGCCCAGAATGGATGCCAGGGTCAGCACCCCCATCGCGCCCACGTTCACGCCGATGTAGACGATCAGGTGACCGAACGCGCTCCAGTGCGTCCCCATGTTGACGGTCGAAAGCCCCGTCACGCAGATCGTCGACACCGCGGTGAACAGGGCATCGGCGAACGGCGTGACCCGGCCGTCGGCGGATGCCGCGGGCAGCGAGAACAGTGCGGTGAACAGCAGGATCAGCGCGAGGAAGATGCCGACGGCGAACCGCGACGGCGATGCCGTGGTCGCGTCGCGCAGTCGATCACGCGTGGCCGCGAGTGAGGTGCGCAGGGAGCGCCATGCACGGGCACCCGCGGTGTCGCCCGTCATGGTCCGCCCCTCTCTGACGAAGAACCGTTGACATGGTACTCCGCGCCGCGGCGCGGGCTAACCTATCGTCATGGCGGACATCTTCGACGTGATCGCCGACGGTACCCGTCGGGACATTCTGCAGCTTCTGCGCGAGCGCGCGTCGGCGGGCGAGCATGGCACGAGTGTGTCCCACATCGTCACCGACCTGGGCGTCAGCCAGCCCACGGTCTCCAAGCACCTCAAGGTGCTCCGTGAGGCCGAGCTGGTGACGGTGCGCGAAGAGGGCCAGCACCGCTATTACAGCCTGTCGCCGGCGCCGCTGGACGCGGTCGATGACTGGCTCGTCCCCTTCCTGGACGAAGATCTCCTCCCCGCTCCCGCGGGCCCCTCGACGCTTCCCGAGCCCGCGGTCGCGGCGGCCGACCTGGTCGGGCGCGCGGCGGCATCCGCGAAGCATGCGTGGGACAGTGCCTTCAAGCGCTTCCCCGGTCGGTGAACACACGAGTCACACCGATCACACGGGTTTACACGCGGCGCACAGAGACCCTAATGTTGGTTCACAGCAATGCGGAGGCACCGCATCGGGTATCGGTGGGGGAATGGGATGCCGGACCTTTCTGACGTGCGTTTTCTGACGGTCGCGGAAGTGGCCGAGATCATGCGCGTGTCGAAGATGACCGTGTACCGCCTGGTGCACGCCGGCGAGCTCCCGGCCGTGCGATTCGGTCGCAGTTACCGCGTGCCCGAGACGGCCGTCACCGAGGCCGTGCAACGTCCTATCGCCGACGTCGGCTAGACTGATCCGAGGGCATTTTTCGAGATGCCCGTTCCCGGACGCGGCCACCCGCGTCCAGACCCCTGACATAGTGAGGTTTTCCGTGGGTTCTGTCATCAAGAAGCGCCGCAAGCGCATGGCGAAGAAGAAGCACCGCAAGCTGCTTCGCAAGACTCG
>NZ_MKRU01000045.1:0-12750 GCF_001897985.1 Microbacterium sp. 69-7
CCGCCCCTCGCCGAGATCTGTGTGCGCGCCCCGGACTACTCCGCGGTTGCGACGATGTTGACGACCTTGCGACCGCCCTTGCTGCCGAACTCCACCGAGCCCGCGGCCAGCGCGAACAGGGTGTCGTCGCCACCGCGGCCGACGTTGGCGCCCGGGTGGAAGTGCGTGCCGCGCTGACGGACGATGATCTCGCCCGCGTTCACGACCTGGCCGCCGAACCGCTTCACGCCCAGTCGCTGGGCGTTGGAATCGCGACCGTTACGAGTAGAGCTTGCGCCCTTCTTATGTGCCATCTCTGCGTCTCTCCCTGGCCTACTTGATCCCGGTGACCTTGACGCGCGTGAGGTCCTGGCGGTGCCCCTGACGCTTCTTGTAGCCGGTCTTGTTCTTGAACTTCTGGATCACGATCTTCGGGCCGCGCTCCTCGCCGAGGACCTCGGCGGTCACGGTCACCTTCGCGAGCTTGTCGGCGTCGGTCGTCACGGCGTCACCATCGACGAGCAGCACCGCGGGCAGCTCGAGCTTGTCGCCGATCTTGGCCTGCTGACGGTCGAGGACGACGATCGTGCCGACCTCCACCTTCTCCTGACGGCCACCGGCGCGCACAACTGCGTAAACCACTTCACACCTGTTTTTCTTCTGCGGAGCCAACGGCCCCGGCTGTCTTCATGGGACGAGTACGTCCCCTGAGGGTGTACCCAAATATCCAGTGCGGAGGCGAAACTCGACGCACCAAGGGTCTACTTTACCGGATGCCGGGGCCATCGGCAAAAGCGACGCAAGGCGTGTCGCGCGTCGACCTAGACTGCGAGGATGGCGATCCTCATCGACGACCCGCGCTGGCCCGCCCACGGGAGGTTGTGGGCGCACCTGGTCAGCGACAGCGACCTCGATGAACTGCACGCCTTCGCGGCCGCGAACGGCATCCCGCGGCGCGGATTCGATCGCGATCACTACGACGTTCCCGAGGATGAGCTGACGCGCCTCGTCGCCGCCGGTGCCGAGCACGTCAGCGGCCACGAACTCGTCAAGCGTCTGATCGCCTCGGGCCTGCGGATCACGGCACGCGAGCGTCGCGAGGGCTGACCGCTCCCCCGCCACGCGCGAGCATCACTCGGCGGCGGGCTCGGCCGTCGGCGTCGCCGCCACCGGGGTGCCGGTCAGCGCGGCGGTGGTGACGCGTCGGCGTCCCCGACCCTGGCCAGGAGCCTTCGGCTCCGGAAGAGCGCTCAGCACCGAGTCGAGGAGGATCTCCTTCTCGCTCCGCTCGTTGGCCGAGGAGCGAGAAGCCGGCTCGCGCTTCTTACGGGGACGCTTGGCGCGCTCGGGCGCGACCTCCGGCTGGACGTCGGGCAGCGTCACCTCGGCGACCTCGGAGGCCTCCGGTGCATCCTCGGCTGCGGTGTGGATGGTGGATGCGGCGATCTGCGCGAGCGCGGACTTCGCACTCTCGGTGATCACGTGCGTGCCGCCGCTCACGGAGCCGTTGCCGCCGGCGGCGGCGGGCGAGGAGCTCTGTCGCGACCGACGGCCGCCGGTCGACGCGGGCGCCTGCGCGCCACGGTGCTTGACGACCGGGTCGTGATGCACGATCACGCCGCGACCGGCGCAGACCTCGCAGGCCTCGCTGAAGGTCTCGAGCAGTCCCAGTCCCAGCTTCTTGCGGGTCATCTGCACGAGGCCGAGCGAGGTCACCTCGGCGACCTGATGCTTGGTGCGATCGCGGCTGAGGCACTCGACGAGGCGTCGCAGCACGAGATCGCGGTTGGACTCGAGCACCATGTCGATGAAGTCGACGACGATGATGCCGCCGATGTCGCGCAGGCGGAGCTGGCGGACGATCTCCTCGGCGGCCTCGAGGTTGTTCTTGGTGACCGTCTCCTCCAGGTTGCCGCCGGAGCCGACGAACTTGCCGGTGTTGACGTCGACCACCGTCATGGCCTCCGTGCGATCGATGACGAGCGAGCCGCCCGACGGCAGCCAGACCTTCCGGTCCAGCGCCTTCTCGATCTGCTCTGTCACGCGGAAGCGGTCGAACGGGTCCTGGTCGTCTTCGTACTTCTCCACGCGCTCGAGAAGGTCCGGCGCGACGCCGGCCAGATAGGCCGTGATCGTCTGGTAAGCGTCCTCGCCCTGGATGAGCATCTTGGAGAAGTCTTCGTTGAAGACATCGCGGACGATCTTCACGAGCAGGTCGGGCTCGGAGTGAAGGAGCGCAGGGGCGCCGATCTTCTCGACCTGAGACGAGATGTGCTCCCACTGTGCGGTGAGCCGCTGCACATCGCGCGTCAGCTGCTCTTCCGTGGCGCCCTCTGCGGCCGTGCGCACGATGACGCCGCTGGATTCCGGCAGCACCTCCTTGAGGATGCGCTTGAGGCGCGCGCGCTCGGTGTCGGGGAGCTTTCGCGAGATGCCGTTCATGGCGCCGCCCGGCACGTACACGAGGTAACGGCCCGGCAGTGAGATCTGACTCGTCAGGCGCGCGCCCTTGTGGCCGACGGGGTCCTTCGTGACCTGGACGAGAACGCGGTCGCCGCTCTTGAGCGCCAGCTCGATGCGCCGCGGCTGGTTGCCCGTCTCCACGGCATCCCAGTCGACCTCTCCGGAGTAGAGCACGGCGTTGCGGCCCCGGCCGATGTCGACGAAGGCAGCCTCCATGCTCGGCAGGACGTTCTGCACGCGGCCGAGGTACACGTTGCCGATGAGCGAGGACTCCTGGCTGCGAGCGACGTAATGCTCGACCAGCACGTTGTCTTCGAGAACCGCGATCTGGATGCGACCGTTCTTCGAGCGCACGATCATGTCGCGGTCGACGGCCTCGCGCCGGGCGAGGAACTCGGCCTCCGTGACGACGGTGCGGCGGCGTCCGGCCTCGCGGCCGTCGCGGCGACGCTGCTTCTTGGCCTCGAGGCGCGTCGATCCCTTGATCCGCTGCGGCTCGGTGATCAACTCCACGGCGCGCCGGCGAGGCTGGCTCTGCTCTCGCGGGGTGTCATCATCGTTGGCCGACGATCCGCCGCCACGTCGACGGTTGCGCCGGCGCGCGCTCGTGCCGGACTCGGAGGGCCCCTCGTCCCGGTCGTCTCCCTGATCGACACGGATGCCGGGACGCGCGGGAAGCGGCACGATCTGCGGGGCGTAGAAGACCAGCTTCGTCGAGACGGCGGAGACGAACTCGGCGGGCAGGAGCCCGAGGCTCACAGCCGTGACGGGCTCCGTCGCTTCGGGTTCCGTCGCTTCGGGTTCCGTCGCTTCGGGCTCGGTGGCTTCGGGCTCGGCGGCGTCGGACTCGCTGCCGGCGGCCTCGGTGCTCTCAGCATCCGCGGCCTCCGCCTCGCCGCTGTGCTCCTCCGCGACCGGCGCGCCGTCAATGATGGGCGCGTCCTCGGCGGCGGCGTCGTCGTGCGTGCCGGCGGCGGCGTCGTGCGTGCCGGCGTCCGTGGGCGCACCAGCCTCCTCGATGGAGGGAAGCGACGGGGTCAGGACCTCGTCGGCAGGGATTGTGGACTGATCGTTGTTCTCATCGGCCATCTCTGGCTTACTCCTCGCCGCCGGCTCCGCGTGCCGTCGGGTGAACTCTGGCGGCGTCACCCGATAGTGGGGAACCGCATACTCACTCGGTCTGCAGCCTCACCCGCTCGTCGGCGGGACTCGTGCTGCCAAGGGCGTTCATCGCCCGAAGTCTTCGGTGATGCGTGGTGCGGCGCGGCCGCGATGCATCGGCCACCATTATCGCATCATCCGACGAAGATTGAGCAGAGCGACGCTCGGACCGTGCTCTGACGCTCACTCGGTCTCCCAGCAGCGACCGTCCGTGTGGATGCGATAATCGCCAGCATGTCCGCGCAGACCATCGACACCCGCCCGAAGATCCTCGCCATCTGGCTGGTGATCGCGGGAGTCATCGGGTGGATCGCGGCGTTCGCCCTGACGTTGGAGAAATTCGACAAGGCCACCGGATCGACCGCACCGGCGTCATGCGACTTCAGTGTCGTCGTGCAGTGCAGTGCGAACCTCGACTCCGCTCAGGGCAGCGTCTTCGGCTTCCCCAACCCCATCCTGGGCCTCACCGGATGGATGGCGCCGATCGTGGTGGGGATGGCTGTTCTCGCCGGCGCCCGTTTCGCCCGCTGGTTCTGGCTCACGTTCTTCGCGGGCGTCACGTTCGCCTTCGGATTCGTGATCTGGCTGATCACCCAGAGCATCTTCTTCCTCGGAACGCTGTGCCCCTGGTGCATGGTCACGTGGCTCGTCACGATCCCGACGTTCTACGCCGTGGCGGTCCAGCTGCTGCGCTCGGGCGTGATCTCCTCCCACCCGCGTGTGCGTGCCGTCGGCGACTCTCTGGCCGCGTGGGTCCCGCTCATGGCGTTCGTGTCGTATGCGGTGGTGCTCCTGCTCGCGCAGCTGCGGCTGGACGCCGTCCCGCAGCTGCTCGACGTCATCTTCTGAGATTCCGCGTCGCCGGCGCCCGGCGCTCGAACGGCCGGTGCCCTCCCGTCTCAGGGACGGAAGGGCACCGGATCGCGCAGGGTGGGATCAGAACCAGATCGCCAGTTCACGTGCGGCCGACTCGGGGCTGTCGCTGCCGTGGACGAGGTTCTGCTGAACCTTCAGTCCCCAGTCTCGGCCGAAGTCTCCCCGGATCGTGCCGGGTGCCGCGGTCGTGGGATCGGTCGTGCCGGCGAGTGAACGGAAGCCCTCGATGACGCGGTTGCCGGCGAGACGGATCGCGACCGACGGCCCGGAGAGCATGAACTCGAGAAGCGGCTCGTAGAAGGGCTTGCCCGCGTGCTCGGCGTAGTGCTGCTCGAGGACGTCACGGTCGGGCTCGACCAGCTTGATGTCGACCAGGGCGTAACCCTTGGCCTCGATGCGCGCGAGGATCGCTCCGGTCAGGCCGCGCGCCACGCCGTCAGGCTTGACGAGGACGAGGGTCTCTTCGGTGGGCATTTCAGTCTCCGTTCGTGACGTGCGGGGAAGCGCCTGCGCGGACCGCGTTGCGGCGGTCGAGCGCTCTGCCCTTGATGGTCGCATACGCGTACATGCCCCCGAAAATCACTCCCACGAGGACGAGTGCGGGCACGAGCAGTCCGCCGAGCACGACGACGACCTGCCAGAGCCAGCCGAGCAGGATGCCCACACGTGAGCGGGTCAGGCCGGTGGTGATGACCATGAGTGCCGCGAGGACGGAGCCGCCGACGATCCCCCACCATGAGGGGATGCCGTCGGGAAGGGCGTTCAGGCCATAGATCGCCAGGCCGCCGAGGAAGACGATGATCGACTCGAATCCGAGCACGACCTGCGCGAGCGACTCTTCCGCGCCGCGCGCGCGTCGCACGCGCCCGCTCACGCGCTCCACCCCGCCTTCCAGTCACCGTCGGCAGCAAGTTGCAGGGCCTCGCCCGCCAGCACGACGCTGCCCGCGATGACGACGGCGCGTCGGTTCGAGCCCGCCGCCCATTCGCGCGCGGCTTCGGCCGCGTCGGCGAGGTCGCGGTGCACGGTGACGGGAACTCCCGCAGCTTCGACCAGGTCGGCCAGCGCATCGGGGTCGGCCGCCCGCTCGGAGTCCGGCGCCGTCACGAACACCTGGGTCGCCGCCGGCGCGACAGTGGCGACGATCCCCGCGATGTCCTTGTCGGCGAACGCGCCGAGCACGATGCCCCATTCGTCGAAGTCGAACGAGTCGCCCAGCGCGGCCACCAGGGCGCGTGCGCCGTGCGGGTTGTGCGCGCTGTCGATGAGCACGGTGGGCGCGACACCGATCAGCTGGAGACGGCCGGGCGAGGTCACCTGTGCGAGTCCGTCGGTGAGCACATCGGGCGCGATCGGCTGTCGGCCGGCGCCGATGAGCGACTCGACGGCCGCGATGGCCAGGGCCGCGTTGTGCCCCTGGTGTGCGCCGTACAGCGGCAGGTAGAGATCGTCGTATGTCGCCGCGAGGCCCCGCACGCTGAGCTGCTGTCCGCCGACGGCGAGCGTCTGGCTCGTGAGGCCGAAGGCGGTCCCCTCGACCGCGAGGGACGCGCCTCGCGCGGCCGCGGCTGTGGTGAGGACGTCCAGGGCCGAGGGATCCTGCTGTGCCGACACCGCGGCGGCGTCGGTCTTGATGATCCCCGCTTTGACGGCGGCGATCTCGGCGATCGTGTGTCCGAGCTTGTCGGCGTGGTCGAGATCGATCGGTGCGATCACCGCGACGTCGCCGTCGGCCGTGTTCGTCGAGTCCCAGCTTCCGCCCATCCCGACCTCGATGACCGCTACGTCCACCGGGGCGTCGGCGAAGGCCACGAAGGCGAGCACCGTGAGCAGCTCGAAGAAGGTGAGAGCGGCGTCCCCGGATGCCGCGAGCTCGGCATCGACGAGGTCGACGATCGGGGCGATCTCGTCCCAGGCATCGGCGATGAGTGCGTCCTCGATCGGCTCCCCGTCGATCATGATCCGCTCGGTGAAGCGTTCGAGGTGAGGACTCGTGAACAGCCCCGTGCGCAACCCGTGGGCGCGCACGATCGATTCGATGATGCGGCTGGTCGAGGTCTTCCCGTTCGTCCCGGTCACATGCACGACGCGGTAGGTCCGCTGCGGATCGTCGAGCAGTTCCAGCACGCGGCGGGTGCGTTCGACGCGGGGCTGCACCCATTGCTCGCCCTGGCGGGTCAACAGGGCGCGGTAGACGGCGTCGGCGCGCTGGCGGTCGTTCACGAGGACGCTCCGATCCGGGTCACGGCAACGGTGACGTCGCCGGTGTTGGCGTACGTGCCGGCGGCGACCACCGCCGTGTGATCGGCGTCGATCGTCTCGGCGGCAGCCAACACCGATCCCTCTCCGACGAGCGCGGTGCCCTCGGGTGAGACGACCGCGTAGTCGAGGGCGAGTGTCTCGCCCGCGACGTCCGCGGTGGCGAAGGCGGCCGCGACGGCCGCGGCATCCTCCGATGCGGAGAACAGCAGCTGCAGGCGGATGCGGTCGCTCACGTCGAAGCCGGCGGCCTTGCGGGTATCCTGCACGGCGCGGATGATGTCGCGCGCGAGACCCTCGGCTTCGAGCTCGGGCGTCGTGGTGGTGTCGAGCAGCACGAAGCCGCCCTGGCGGTCTCCCGCACCCGTCAGCACCGCGAGCGCCTCGCCGTCGGGGCGTCCGGCGGTCTCGAGCACGAGGTCGTACTCCCCCGGCTCCAGGGCGATCCCGCCGACGACGACAGAGCCGTCGGCGTCCGTCCACTCCCCTGCGCGGGCGGCGGCGATCACCTGCTGCACCTGCTTGCCCAGGCGGGGACCGGCGGCGCGGGCGTTGACCGACAGGCGGTGCGTGATGCCGTAGTCGACCGCCGTGCTCGCCTCGAGCTCGACGAGCTCCACGGCCTTCACGTTGAGCTCGTCGCGCAGAATGTCCTCGAACTGTGCGAGCGCCTCGGCGTCCGGCACCACGACCGTGAGCCGCGGCAGGGGCAGGCGCACGCGTTTGCCCTCCTTCTTGCGGAGGGCGTTCGCGACGCTCGAGACCTCACGGACGGCGTCCATCGCGGTGCGGATGTCGGATGCCGTCGGGAACGCGTCGGCGTCCGGCCAGTCCTCCAGGTGCACGCTGCGACCACCGGTCAGGCCCTGCCACACGCGCTCGGAGATCAGCGGGATCAACGGCGCGGCGACGCGCGTCAACGTCTCGAGCACCGTGTAGAGCGTGTCGAACGCGTCGGTGGATGCCGGGTCGTCAGTCACCCCCACCCAGAAGCGGTCGCGCGATCGGCGGACGTACCAGTTGGTCAGCGCCTCGGCGAAGTCGCGGAGCTTCGCCGCGGCCGTCGTCGAATCCAGCTGCTCCAGGTCGGCGGCGACGCCGCGCACGAGGTCGCCGGTCAGCGCGAGGATGTAGCGGTCCAGAACGTTCGTCGAGTCGGTGCGCCACGTCGCCTGGTAGCCCCCGGGGGCGGCGGCGTTCGCGTACGTCGCGAAGAAGTACCACGTGTTCCACAGCGGCAGCAGGAACTCGCGCACTCCGGCGCGGATCCCCTCCTCGGTGACGATGAGGTTGCCGCCGCGCAGCACCGAGGACGCCATGAGGAACCACCGCATGGCGTCGGAGCCGTCGCGGTCGAACACCTCGCTGACATCCGGATAGTTGCGCAGCGACTTGCTCATCTTCTGCCCGTCGCTTCCGAGCACGATTCCGTGGCAGGCGACACCCGTGAAGGCTGGCCGGTCGAACAGGGCACCGGACAGGACGTGCATGACGTAGAACCAGCCGCGCGTCTGGCCGATGTACTCCACGATGAAGTCGGCCGGCGCGTGCTCGTCGAACCACTCCCGGTTCTCGAACGGGTAGTGCACCTGGGCATACGGCATCGACCCCGAGTCGAACCAGACGTCGAAGACGTCCTCGATGCGTCGCATGGTGCTCGCACCCGTCGGATCGTCCGGGTTCGGGCGCGTCAGCTCGTCGATGAAGGGACGGTGCAGATCGATGTCGCCGGCGGCATTGCGCGGGAGCCGGCCGAAGTCGCGCTCCAGGTCGGCGAGCGACCCGTACACGTCCACGCGCGGGTACTCCGGGTTGTCACTGCGCCAGACCGGGATCGGCGAGCCCCAGAAGCGGTTGCGGCTGATGGACCAGTCGCGGGCGCCTTCGAGCCACTTGCCGAACTGGCCGTGCTTGACGTTCTCCGGCGCCCAGGTGATCTGTTCGTTCAGTTCGATCAGACGGTCCTTGATCGCCGTGACGCGCACGAACCAGCTGGAGACGGCCTTGTAGATCAGAGGGTTGCGGCAGCGCCAGCAGTGCGGGTAGGAGTGCTCGTAGGAGGCTTCGCGCAGCAGGCGACCCTCGGCGCGCAGCAGACGGATGAGCGGACGGTTGGCGTCCATCCACAGCTCGCCCGCGACATCGCCGACCTGCGGGAGGAAGCGTCCGCCGTCGTCGAGGCTCATGATGAGCGGGATGCCGGCCGCCTCGGTGATCCGCTGGTCGTCCTCACCGAACGCCGGTGCCTGGTGCACGATGCCGGTGCCGTCGGTCGTGCTGACGTAGTCGTCGACGAGGATGCGCCAGGCGCTCTCGGTGCCCCACACCTCGGCATCCGCGTAATAGTCGAAGAGCCGGTCGTAATGCACGTCCGCGAGCTCGCTGCCGAGAATGGTCCGTTCCACGGCTTCGGCCGCCTCGGCCGCGTTCTCGTATCCGAGATCCTTCGCATAACCGCCGAGCAGATCGGAAGCGAGCAGGTAGCGATGTGCCGCCGCGCCCTCGTCGTCGCCGGATGCCGGGACATCCGCCGCTCCGTTCGGCCCGCCCGGCACGACGACGTACTCGATGTCGGGGCCGACGGCCAGAGCGAGGTTGGTCGGCAGCGTCCAGGGCGTGGTCGTCCACGCCAGGGCACGGACACCGGTGAGCCCC
The DNA here is from genome assembly GCF_001897985.1 of Microbacterium sp. 69-7. Classification (NCBI taxonomy): domain Bacteria; kingdom Bacillati; phylum Actinomycetota; class Actinomycetes; order Micrococcales; family Microbacteriaceae; genus Microbacterium; species Microbacterium sp. 69-7. The sequence goes on from NZ_MKRU01000045.1 coordinate 9,394, forward strand.
AGGCTCTCCGCCTTCACGCCGACGAGCGGGAACGTGACGGTGACCGAGGGGTCCTGCCGCATCTTGTAGACGTCGTCGTCCATGCGCAGCTCGTGGTTCGACAAAGGAGTCTCATCCCGCCAGCAGTAGGGCAGCACGCGGTGCCCCTCGTAGGCGAGGCCCTTGTCCCAGAGCTCCTTGAACGCCCAGAGCACCGACTCCATGTAGCCCGTGTCGAGCGTCTTGTAGCCGCGTTCGAAGTCGACCCAGCGCGCCTGGCGGGTGACGTAGTCCTCCCATTGCTGCGTGTACTCGAGCACCGACTCGCGGGCCTTCGCGTTGAAGGAAGCGATCCCCATCTGCTCGATCTCGCTCTTCTCGGTGATGCCGAGCTGCTTCATGGCCTCGAGCTCAGCGGGAAGGCCGTGCGTGTCCCAGCCGAAGACGCGGTCGACTTTCTTGCCCCGCATCGTCTGGAAGCGCGGGAAGAGGTCCTTCGCGTATCCGGTCAGCAGGTGTCCGTAGTGCGGCAGTCCGTTGGCGAACGGCGGGCCGTCGTAGAAGACCCACTCCTCGGCGCCGTCGCGCTGCGCGATCGACGCGCGGAAGGTGTCGTCGCGCGCCCAGAAGTCGAGCACGTCGCGCTCGATCGCGGGAAAGCGCGGGCTCGGAGACACGTCGGCGGCGGGCCCGAAGGGGCTCGTGACGCCGGCGGCGGGGTTCGTCGAGGGACGGGGGTAGCTCATGTCACTCCAGCAGGTGCTCGTGCATCGGATTCGTGCAGTCTTCCTGCGAGGACGATCGTGCGACCGCGGTACCACCCCGCTTGCCGACACCCATCGTCGGCCACTCATGCGACGGCTGTGACGGGCCTGCCCCGCGCGGTTCTAGTGACCCCGGGGGTTCCCTGGGCGTTCTTCCGCGAGCTCCCCGGTGATGGCCGGATCGGTGCTGATCAGACCATCATACCGGGCGCGTAGGCTCGAGGGATGGCTGCCCGCTCCTCCGGTTCTCTCGGCCCCCGGCCTCCGCGAATCAGCGCCCCCGACGTTCCCACCGACCTCGACGCGGTCAGCGCGCTGCGCAGCCGGGCCGACCTGCTCGGCGTTCTCGTCGACGGCCTGGGCGGCGAGGTGGATGCCGCGCACTGCCGTCTCGTCGAGTCTCGGGTGGCTGCGGCATCCGGACCGGCCGCCGGTCACGTCGACGCCACGGGCGCCACGTTCGTCGACGTCGCGGTCGACCAGCTCCGCGCGATGGCGCTGGTCGCCCGTGACGGAAGCTGGCGCAATGTCGAGCTGACCGGCGGGCGTATCGCGACGCTCGACGGGCTGCGGGTGCGCTGGGACAGCGTCGTGGTGCGAGGGGCGCACATCGACTACCTCTCGCTGCCGTCCGCCGAGCTCACCGACGTGCTCTTCGTCGACTGCAGCTTCGGCTCGATCGATCTGCCTGAGGCGCGACTCGCGCGGGTCGCCTTCGAGGGATGCCGCGTCGACGAGGTCGACACGCGTGGAATGCGAGGCGACGATGTGGATCTGCGCGGGCTCGAAGCGCTCGCATTCACCGATGTTCGTGCGCTCACCGGTGCCTGGCTCCAGCCCCGACAGGCTGAGCTTCACGCCCCCGCGTTCGCGCAGGCTCTCGGCATCCGGATCGTCGCGTGAACATCGCGACGGCCCGGCTGCGGCTGCGAGAGATGACCGACGAGGATCTGCCGGACCTGCGCGCGATCCTCCACGACCCGGAGGCGATGACGGCGTACAACGGCGCGTTCAGCGATGCGGAATCGTCGGCGTGGCTGCGTCGCACGCAGCAGCGGTACCGGGACGACGGTTTCGGGCTGTGGGCGGTGGTGCACAGCGGGACGGGCAGGATGATCGGGCAGTGCGGCATCACGCGGCAGCAGATCGATGACGACGAGATCGTCGAGGTCGGCTACCTGTTCCAGCGCGCTCACTGGGGTCACGGGTACGCCGTCGAGGCCGCCGCCGGGTGTCGTGACTGGGCGTTTTCGACGCTGGGGATCGACGAGCTGTACGCGAAGATCCGCTCGACGAACGTGGCCTCGATGAACGTCGCGATCCGACTCGGCATGACGGTGCGCCGCACCTTCACCACCCACCACCGCGGCGTCGACATGCCACACCTCGCCTTCGCCGTCGACCGCAGTGCGTGGGAGCGCCACGCCGATGCGCGGCCGATTGGTTCGCGAGGAGATGTCGAGATCGGATCGGGTCGGGCGTTCCTCGGCATCCGCCATTTCGTCGGAACCTACCGGCGCGCGCCCGGTAGACTGGGGCGCACATTCCACACTCAGGCACGCTCACACAGTGCCGCACATATCGTTCGAGGAGATCCATGTCCGACGCGCAGATTCCCGACAAGCCCGCCCTGGAGGGCCTCGAGCAGAAGTGGGATGCCGCGTGGAGCGCGGCGGGCACCTACCTCTTCGACCGCGACGCAGCGAAGGCCAAGGGTCGCGCCGGCGTCTTCTCCGTCGACACGCCGCCGCCGACCGCGTCGGGATCGCTCCACATCGGCCACGTCTTCAGCTACACCCACACCGACGTGAAGGTGCGCTTCGAGCGGATGCGTGGCAAGACGGTGTTCTACCCCATGGGATGGGATGACAACGGGTTGCCCACCGAGCGTCGCGTGCAGAACTTCTACGGAGTGCGCTGCGACACGTCATTGTCGTACGACCCCTCCTTCACTCCCCCGTTCCGCGGCGACGCGAAGAGCTTGAAGCCCGCCGATCAGGTGCCCATCAGCCGCCGCAACTTCATCGAGTTGTGCGAGGAGCTGACGCTCGAAGACGAGAAGGCGTTCGAGGCTGTCTTCCGTCAGCTCGGACTTTCGGTCGACTGGACGCAGACGTACCGCACGATCTCGGACGACACCATCCGCACGAGCCAGCTCGCGTTCCTGCGCAACCTCGAGCGCGGTGAGGCGTATCAGGCGCTCGCGCCGACGCTGTGGGACATCGACTTCCGCTCCGCGATCGCCCAGGCCGAGCTCGAGGATCGCGAACAGCAGGCGTCGTATCACCGTCTCGCCTTCCACAAGAGCGACGGCTCGGGAGACATCCACATCGAGACGACCCGCCCCGAACTGCTCGCGGCCTGCGTGGCGCTGGTCGCCAATCCCGGCGACGAGCGGTACCAGCCGTACTTCGGCCAGACGGTTCGCACGCCGATCTTCGACGTGGAGGTGCCCGTCCTCGCGCACCCGCTCGCCCAGCAGGACAAGGGTTCGGGCATCGCCATGGTGTGTACGTTCGGAGATGTCACCGACATCATCTGGTGGCGTGAGCTCGATCTGCCCAACCGGACGATACTCGGCCAGGACGGACGTATCCTTCCCGACGCCCCCGAG
>NZ_MKRU01000046.1:0-12694 GCF_001897985.1 Microbacterium sp. 69-7
GCGCGGCTCGCGGGTTCTCGCCGACGGCGCGCAGCCGCAGGCCGAGGCTCGACCGCTCAATGAGCCACCAGACGAACACGGTGGCCGCGAGCACCACGACGAAGCCCCAGTCCAGCTGCGGGAAGAGCGGGCCGAGGAGGTCGGGGAACTGCGCGGAGGCGGGCGTGGGCTTCGTCTGCGGCTGGTTGGTACCCGGGGCCTGGAGCAGCCCGGGCGTGCGCGTCATCCACAGCAGGAGGTAGAACGCGACGTAGTTGAGCATGATCGTGAGGATCACCTCGTGCGCCCCGGTCTTGGCCTTCAGCAGGCCCACCAGCCCGCCCCAGAGCGCACCGCCGACGATGCCGGCGAGCAGAGTGAGGGGAAGGTGCAGCCACATCGGCAGATCGAGGTTGAACGCGAACAGGCCGGCGAAGATCGCGCCGACGAGCATCTGACCGCGGGCGCCGATGTTGAACAGTCCCGCACGGAAGGCGAGCGCGACGCCAAGGCCGGCCGCGATGAGCGGCGTCGCGAACCCGAGCGAGTTGGTCAGCGGGCGGATCTGCGCCGCGAAGTCGGCGCCGCGGGCGTTGAACACGGCACCCCGGAAGAGCGCCTCGTAGCCGTTGTAGACGGCCTGCCAGATCGCGACGAGGGTGTCACCGGGCCGCGCGAAGAAGTAGGAGGATGCCGCCTGCACGTCCTTGTTGGTCACGGCGATGAGGATGCCGCCGACGATCATGGCGAGCACGATGGCCAGGAAGGTCGTCACCGCACTGCCGCGCAGCAGCTCCTTGAGGAAGACTCCCGACCGCGTCGGCGGGAACTCCTCGCCCTCGCGGGGTGCGGGCTCGCCGGTCAGCGGCCCGCTCGCGCGGGGCAGCTCGGCCTCGCCGAGCGGCACACCCGCCGCGCCGTCGTTCGTGGGCGTCGATCCGCTCATGCGGCCACCTCCGGGTCGTGGGCTCCGGCCATCATGAGACCGAGGGTGTCGCGGGGCGTGTCGCCGGGGACGACGCCGACGATCGTGCCGCGATACATCACGGCGATGCGGTCGGCGAGCGCGCTGACCTCGTCCAGCTCGGTGGAGACGACGATGACGGGGATACCGGAATCGCGCGTCTCGATGATGCGACGGTGGATGAACTCGATCGACCCGACGTCGACACCGCGGGTCGGCTGGGCGACGACGAGCAGGCGGAGCTCGCGGCTCATCTCACGGGCGATGACAACCTTCTGCTGGTTTCCGCCCGAGAGTGTGCCGGCGAGGGTGTCCGGCCCCTGCGTGCGGATGTCGTACTCCCGGATGCGGTCGCGGGCGAAGGCGTCGATCGCGCCCCGACGCAGCGTGCCCGCGGCGGCGAAGGCCGACTCCGCGGCGCGGTCCAGGATGAGGTTCTCGGCGACCGAGAACCCGCCGACGAGGCCGTCCTCCTTGCGGTCTTCGGGGACGAACCCGACGCCTTCGTCGAGGATCGCGCGCACGTTCTTGCCGACGAGCTCGGTGCCGTCGAGGCTGATGGAGCCCTCGACGCGGGCGGCCAGCCCGACGATCGCCTCGACGAGCTCGGTCTGCCCATTGCCCTGGACACCGGCGACGGCGAGCACCTCACCGGGACGCACCTCGAGGTCGACGTCGTCCACGACGATCGCACCGGCCGCCGTGAGCACGCGCAGCCCGCGCACGCTGAGTCCGCCCTCACGCGTCCGCGGCGCCTCCTTGTGCACGGTCAGCTCGACGGCACGTCCCACCATGAGGGAGGCCAGCTCGGCGTTCGTCGCCGTCGGCGAGGCCTCGCCGACCACGGTGCCGAGGCGGATGACGGTGATGCGGTCCGCCACTTCGCGGACCTCACGCAGCTTGTGGGTGATGAAGACGATGGAGGTGCCCTCATCGCGCAGTTGGCGCATGATGGCCATCAGCTCGTCGGTCTCCTGCGGAGTGAGCACGGCCGTCGGCTCGTCGAAGACGAGCACCTTCGCGTCACGGGAGAGCGCCTTGATGATCTCGACGCGCTGCTGCACACCGACGGGCAGATCGCCGACGAGGGCGTCGGGGTCGATCTCGAAGCCGAAGCGCTGTGCGACGCTGCGCACGTGCGCACGGGCGGCGTTGAGGTCGAGGCGGCCGAAGGCCTTGGTGTCCTCGTGGCCGAGCATGACGTTCTCGGCGACGGTGAAGACGGGGATGAGCATGAAGTGCTGGTGGACCATCCCGATCCCGGCGGCCATGGCATCGCCGGGGCCCCGGAAGTGCTGCGGCACGTCGTCGAGCAGGATCTCGCCCTCGTCGGCGCGGTACAGGCCGTACAGCACGTTCATGAGCGTGGACTTGCCGGCGCCGTTCTCGCCGAGGAGCGCGTGGATCTCCCCGGATTCGACCACGAGATCGATGTGGTCGTTGGCGACGAGGCTGCCGAATCTCTTCGTGATCCCGCGGAGCTCGAGCTTCATAGATGCACCCTACCTGGGTCGGATTTTCTGGCGGAAGGCGGACGAACGGAACTCGGGGCGAGCAGCGTGCCGCTGCTCGCCCCGAGTGCGTCCGCGTCAGATCAGGAGCCGGCGGGCGAGTTCTTCGACTCGACCTTGATGGTCCCCGCGACGATGTCGTCCTGAAGCTTCTTCAGGTCGTCGGTGAGACCGGCCGGCAGCTTCGACTCGAAGTCGTGGAAGCTGGAGAGCTTGACGCCCTCGTTCTTCAACGTGCCCACGTAGGGAGTCGGGTCGAACTCGCCCTTGGAAGCCGCGATCGTCGCGTCGTAGACGGCGACGTCGATCGCCTTCATGATCGACACGAGCGTGATCGAGGCGACGTTCGGGTCGGCGACGGCGAGGTCGCTGTCGACGCCGAGCATCAGGGTGTTCTTGCCGCTGTCGGCGATGGCCGCCGCCGCGCTCTTGTAGATGGGGCCACCGACGGGGAGGATGACATCGACGCCCTGGTCGAGAACGCCCTGCGCGGTCTGCTTGGCCGTGTCGTTGGCGTCGAAGGCCCCGGTGAACGAGCCCTTCTGGTCAGCGCTGTCCCACCCGACGACCTGAACGTTGGCGCTCTTGTCCTCGTTGTACTTCTTCACGCCCTGCTCGTAGCCGTCCATGAAGACCGCGACGGAGGGGATCTGCATGCCGCCGAAGGTGCCGACCTTGTTCACGCCGGCCTGCGCCGACCACGCCGCAGCCGCGTAGCCGCCCAGGTAGGCCGCCTCGGCGGTGTTGAAGACGAGGGGCTTGATGTTCGGGGCGTCCGTCTTGCCGTCGAAGTCGGTGTCGGCGTAGTCGTCGATGATCGCGAAGTTCAGCGCCGGGTTCGCCTTGGCGGCCGCGACCGTCGCGGCGGCGAGCTTGAAGCCGACCGAGATGATCAGGGTGCAGCCCTCAGAAATGGCGGTCGTCATGTTCGGCGCGTAGTCGTTGTCGTTGGTCGACTCGAACTCGACAGCCTTGATGCCGAGCTCGCCGACGGCCTTGTCCATGCCGTTCTTGGCGGACTCGTTGAACGACTTGTCGTCCCAACCGCCCGCGTCCGAGACGAGGCAGGGCTTGAAGCCGTCCACGACGGTGCCGCCGGCGGCGGCCGAGCCGGAGCCTGCGGGGGTCGGGGCCGAGCCGCAACCGGCCAGGGCGATGATGAGCCCCGCGGCAGCTGTGATGCCGGCGAGCTTCTTGGTGGTCGAGATGGTCAATGCAGCCTCCACATTGATAGACCCGCGGATTTCGCGGGCGCACGGATCGAAGTTACCTACTGTGACGTGGGATTTGCACGCTGCACACCCGGGTGCGGGCGAAAGGTTACAAAGACGCAATCAAGCCGACACGAACGCGGCATCCTGCCTCGCGCTGTGCGCTCAGAGGACGTCGCCGCGACCGGTGAGCTTCAGCGCGTCCACGACGCCCTTCACGCGCTGGGCGTGCTCGCTCGTGGTCACCAGGAGCGCGTCGGCGGTGTCCACGACGACGATGTCCTTCACCCCGATCAGACTGATCACGCGGTTGGTGTGGCTGACGACGATGCCGCTCGCGGCATCGGAGAGGATGCGCGCGTTCTCGCCCAGGATCGCGAGATCGTTCTTGCGTCCCCCGCTGTTGAGTTTGGCGAGGCTGGCGAAGTCGCCCACGTCGTCCCAGTCGAAGTGACCCGGTACGACGGCCAGGCGCCCCTTCTCGGCGGCGGGTTCGGCCACGACGTAGTCGATCGCGATCTTCGGCAGCTTGGGCCAGATCCGGTCGACGGCGGGCCCCCGCCGTTCGCGGTCGTCCCACGCCTCGGCGAGCTCGAGCAGCCCCGCGTGCAGCTCGGGGTTGTTCGCCTCGATCTCAGCCAGGAGCACATCGGCGCGCGAGATGAACATGCCCGCGTTCCAGAGGTAGTCGCGATCGGCGAGGTACTGCTTCGCCGTCTCGAGGTCGGGTTTCTCGACGAAGCGCTCGACGAGCGACGCGTCGCGCGCGCCGTCGACGATGAGCTCGCCGCCGCGCTTGATGTAGCCGAACCCGACGGCAGGCTCGGACGGCGAGATGCCGACGGTGCAGATATAGCCCTCGCGCGCGACCTCCACCGCGTCACGGACGGCGAACTCGAACACCCGCGTGCCGCGGATCACGTGGTCGGCGGCGAACGATCCGATGATGACGTCCGGCTCGCGTCGGTGCAGGATCGCGGCCGCCAGACCGATCGCCGCAGCGGAATCGCGCGGCTCGGACTCGAGGAACACGTTGCGATCGGGGATGCCGGGAAGCTGGTCCTCCACCGCGGCACGGTGAGCGCGCCCCGTGACGACGGCGATGCGGTCGGCACCCGATAGAGGCGCGAGACGGTCCCAGGTGTCGCGCAGGAGGGAGTGCCCGGATCCGGTCAGGTCGTGGAGGAACTTGGGGGCGTCGGCGCGCGACAGCGGCCAGAGGCGGCTGCCGACACCGCCGGCGGGAATCACGGCGTAGAAATCGTCGATCGGATCGGCCATGCCGCCAAGGCTACCGGGCCGGGCGTGACGGACCGATTTCGTGAAGAAGGCCGTTTCGTTCCGAATCTCTCGATATCGAGAGAACTTAGGCTCGCCTTCGTCGCCCTGCTCTCGAACGCCGACTTAGGATGAGAGTGCGCCCGTGTGCGACGCCGAGGGTCCAGTGCCGTTGTGAACCCCGGGGCCGATGTCAGCCCCCGCCGTGCCGAGGTGTCCGTTCACACCAAGGGAGGACGACCGTGTCTGCACCAGCACGCGTCACACCGTCGGTAGCTCAGACCACGTCCAAGACGCCGCGCGGAACGCTCTACCGCGGCAACGAGGGCATGTGGTCGTGGGTGCTGCACCGCATCACCGGCGTCGCCATCTTCTTCTTCCTGCTCGTGCACGTGCTCGACACGGCGCTGATCCGCCTCTCCCCCGAGGCGTACGACGCGGTCATCGGCACGTACAAGAACCCGATCATGGGCTTTGGCGAGGTCGCCCTCGTGGCGGCGATCGTCTACCACGCCTTCAATGGCCTGCGCATCATCGCGGTCGACCTGTGGCCGTGGGCGACCCGCCACCAGCGCCAGCTGTGGTGGGGCGTGCTGGGCCTGTGGGTCGTGACCGTGGGCGGATTCGCCGCGCGCCACATCCCCATCGTGCTGTCGAACATCGGAGGCGGTCACTGATGTCCACCCTCACCCCGAGCAACGATCAGACCATCCCCGCACCGCGCTCCCCGCAGGTGCGCAAGAAGGGCGCCAACCTCGAGAAGATCGGCTGGATCTACATGCGCGCCTCCGGCGTGCTGCTGGTCGTGCTGATCTTCGGGCACCTCTTCGTGAACCTCATGCTCGGCGAGGGCATCCGCGGCATCGACTTCGCCTTCGTCGCGGGCAAGTTCGCGAGCCCGTTCTGGCAGGTCTGGGACGTGCTGATGCTCTGGCTCGCCCTCATCCACGGCGCGAACGGCATGCGCACGATCGTCAACGACTATGTCGTCGGCGCCACCACCCGCAAGGTGCTGGTGTGGGCTCTGTGGATCGCCGCAGGCTTCCTGATCGTGCTCGGCACCCTCGTCGTCTTCACCTTCGACCCGTGCCTGGGCGTGGAGAACTCGACGACGGACTGGCTCATCCAGATGTGCGCCGCGCGCTGAGCGCGCGCACCACGACGCTCATGACGACGCAGAAGACAAGGCATCCCTGACGTGACTACCCAGCAGCATCCCGAAGCCGTACTCAAGGACGGCGTCTACTACCACGAGTTCGACATCGTCATCGTGGGCGCCGGCGGCGCCGGCATGCGCGCCGCGATCGAGGCGGGCCCGGGCGCCCGCACCGCCGTGATCACGAAGCTCTACCCGACCCGGTCGCACACCGGGGCGGCGCAGGGAGGCATGGCGGCGGCGCTCGCGAACGTCGAAGAGGACTCCTGGGAGTGGCACACCTTCGACACTGTCAAGGGCGGCGACTACCTCGTCGACCAGGATGCCGCGGAGATCCTCGCCCGCGAGGCCATCGACGCCGTCATCGACCTCGAGAACATGGGTCTGCCCTTCAACCGCACCCCCGAGGGCAAGATCGACCAGCGCCGCTTCGGAGGCCACACCGCCGACCACGGCAAGACGCCCGTGCGTCGTGCGTGCTACGCCGCCGACCGCACTGGTCACATGATCCTGCAGACGCTGTTCCAGAACTGCGTGAAGCTGGGCATCAACTTCTTCAACGAGTACTACGCGCTCGACCTCATCACGGTGAAGGATGCCGACGGCAACACCCAGGTCGCGGGCGTCGTCGCCTACGAGCTGGCGACCGGCGACCTGCACGTCTTCCACTCCAAGGCCGTCATCTTCGCCACCGGCGGCTTCGGCAAGATCTACAAGACCACCTCGAACGCCCACACCCTCACGGGCGACGGCGTCGGCATCGTGTGGCGCAAGGGCCTGCCCCTCGAAGACATCGAGTTCTTCCAGTTCCACCCGACCGGTCTCGCGGGCCTCGGCATCCTGCTCACCGAGGGCGCCCGCGGCGAGGGCGCGATCCTGCGCAACGCCTCGGGCGAGCGGTTCATGGAGCGCTACGCGCCGACCATCAAGGACCTCGCCCCGCGCGACATCGTCGCCCGCTGCATGGTCAAGGAGGTCCTCGAGGGTCGCGGCGCCGGTCCCCACAAGGACTACGTGTACCTGGACTGCACCCACCTCGGTGCGGAGGTGCTGGAGACCAAGCTCCCCGACATCACCGAGTTCGCCCGCACCTACCTTGGCGTCGACCCCGTCACCGAGCCGGTGCCCGTGATGCCGACGGCTCACTATGCGATGGGCGGCATCCCCACCACCAACAACGGCGAGGTGCTGCAGAACAACGACACCGTCGTCCCCGGCCTGTACGCCGCCGGCGAGTGCGCCTGCGTGTCGGTGCACGGCGCCAACCGTCTCGGCACCAACTCGCTGCTGGACATCAACGTCTTCGGAAAGCGCAGCGGCCGAAACGCCGTCGAGTACGTCCAGACGGCCGATTTCGTCCCGCTGCCGGAGGATCCCGCCAAGGAGGTCCGCGAGATGCTCGAGGGCCTGCGGAGCAACACGGGCACCGAGCGCATCGCCGTGCTCCGCAAGAAGCTGCAGGAGGAGATGGACGCCAACGCCCAGGTCTTCCGCACCGAGGAGACCCTGACCAACGTCATGGGCACGATCCACGACCTGCGCCAGCGCTTCAAGAACGTGCACATCGACGATAAAGGCAAGCGCTTCAACACCGACCTGCTCGAAGCGGTCGAGCTCGGCTTCCTGCTCGACCTCGCCGAGATCGTCGCCTACGCGGCCCGCAACCGTCGCGAGAGCCGCGGTGGCCACATGCGCGAGGACTACCCCGACCGCAACGACGAGCAGTACATGCAGCACACGATGGCCTACCTCACCGGCGACCCGCACTCGCCCGACCCGGAGGACCACATCAAGCTGGACTGGAAGCCGGTCGTCTTCACCAAGAACGACAAGGGCGAGTTGAACTACCCCCCGATGGAGAGGAAGTACTGATGTCGACCGCCATCGTCGAGCAGGACGTCGTCGCCGAGACGACCGGTGAGGCCCCGATCCAGTCGTACCTCGTCACCTTCATCATCCGCCGTTTCGACTCGGAGACCGACAGCGAGCCGCGCTGGGTCGACTACGACGTCGAGATGTACCCGACCGACCGCGTGCTCGACGCGCTGCACAAGATCAAGTGGGAGGTCGACGGCTCGCTCACCTTCCGTCGCTCGTGCGCCCACGGCATCTGCGGCTCCGACGCGATGCGCATCAACGGCCGCAACCGCCTCGCTTGCAAGACGCTGATCAAGGACCTCGACATCTCGAAGCCGATCTACGTGGAGGCCATCAAGGGCCTGCCTCTGGAGAAGGACCTCGTCGTCGACATGGAGCCGTTCTTCGCGTCGTACCGCGAGGTGCAGCCGTTCCTCATCGCCAACAGCAAGCCCGAGGCCGGCAAGGAGCGCATCCAGTCGATCGTCGACCGCGAGATCTTCGACGACACCACCAAGTGCATCCTGTGCGCCGCGTGCACCTCGTCGTGCCCGGTGTTCTGGACCGACGGCCAGTACTTCGGCCCCGCCGCGATCGTCAACGCGCACCGGTTCATCTTCGACTCGCGCGATGACGCGGCGACCACGCGCCTGGACATCCTCAACGACAAGGAAGGCGTGTGGCGCTGCCGCACGACCTTCAACTGCACCGAGGCATGCCCCCGCGGCATCGAGGTCACCAAGGCGATCGCCGAGGTCAAGCAGGCCGTCATGCGCGGCGGTCGCTGAGTCCGCCGGCCACCGACCAGCAGAGCGGATGCCGGGACCGTAACGGCCCCGGCATCCGCTCTCGCTACGCTGATCTGGTGACGGATTCGTCAGAACGCGCGGATGCCGCGTGGCGTGCGCGCTGGGAGCAGTCGCCCCTGCGGGAGCGCCTGGACGAGCCGATCGAGCGCGCGACGGAGATCACGCGCAAGACGCTCGGGTGGTTCCCGATCCGCGTATGGCGTCATTTCCTGCGCGCCAACGGGTTCCTGCTCGCCGCGGCCATCAGCTACCAGTCCCTGTTCGCGATCTTCGCCGTGATCTACTTCGGCTTCGCGATCGTGGGCATCTGGCTCGGGGGCAGCACTCAGGCCATCGCCGGACTCATCCATATCCTCAACCTCTACATCCCGGGCCTCATCGGGCGCGAGGATGGCCAGGGGCTGGTGAGCGAAGCCGACGTCGCCCAGATCGCGCAGGAGTCGGCGAGTGTGCTCGCTGTCACGGGTGCCGTGGCGTTCATCGCCGCGCTGTGGACGGCGATCGGCTTCGTCACGTTCACCCGGCGCGCCGTGCGCGACATCTTCGGGTTGCCGTTCGACACCCGCAGTTACGTGCTGTTGAAGGCCAGGGACTTCTTCGCGGCCGCCCTGTTCGGACTGGCGCTGGTGATCGGCGCGATCCTCGCCAGCGTCGCTGCGGGTGCGATCGAGCTGCTGTTCCAGCTGTTCCCGTGGCCGGACTACTCGGACTGGGTGTGGGTGACGGGCCGCATCGCCTCGGGGGCGGTCGCCTTCGCGATCAACACCGCTGCCATCGGGGCGCTGATCCGCTTCCTCACCGGAACCTCGTTACGGTGGCGGCTGATCCTCCCCGGCGCCGCACTCGGCGGCGCCGCGATGGTGGTCCTCCAGTACGGGGCTGGAATCCTCCTCTCCTACTCCCCCTCCAACCCGCTGCTGGCGACGTTCTCGGTCTTCGTCGGATTCCTGCTCTGGTTCCGTTTGGTGGGCATCGTGATCCTCGTCGCGGCGTCATGGGTCGCCCTCACGGCGCAGGACGCGGACGTGCCCATCGAGCAGTTGTCGGCGGACGAGCAGCGGCGTCGCGAGCACGCCGCATTGCTGATCGCCGCGCGGGTGCGCGTGCGCGACGCCCATCTCGCGCGCGCCGAAGCACCCTGGTGGCGGCGTTGGCACGAGACGCGTGAGCTCCGGCGCGCCGAAGACGACCTCGCGCGGGTCGAGGCCGACGCTCCCTCGCCCCCGCGCGGCCTCCTCGGCTGAGGGCCGCGGAGGCGCGTCGCGTGTCGGCGGCGCTCGTTAGGGTTGACGGGTGCCCCGAAACCTGCGCGTCGCCTCCGTCAATGTCAACGGCATCCGTGCCGCCGCCCGGAAGGGCATGCTCCCGTGGCTCGAGACGGCCGACGTCGACGTGCTGACTCTGCAGGAGGTGCGCGGAGAGGCGACGCACCTCGCCGACGCTCTGCCCGGGTGGCACATCGTCAACGACGAAGCGCTGGCGAAGGGTCGCGCCGGTGTCGCGATCGCGGCTCGCGAGCCGATCGACATCTGGCGCATCGAACTCGGCGACGACACCCTCGATTCCCGCGGACGTTGGGTCGAAGCCGACATCGACGTCGCCGGCGAGAAGGTGACGATCGTCAGCGCGTATGTCCACACCGGCGAAGCCGACACCGAGAAGCAGGTGGCCAAATACGCGTTCCTCGACGCGATGGAATCCCGGATGCCGAAGCTCGGCGAGTTGGCCCTCATCACGGGCGACCTCAACGTGGGTCACCGCGAACTCGACATCCGCAATTGGCGGGGCAACGTCAAGAAGGCGGGCTTCCTGCCCCGCGAGCGCGCGTACTTCGACCGCTTCACGGGCCCCGAAGGCGAACAGGTCGTCGGCACGGACGGCACCACCGGCACGGGGCTCGGCTGGGTCGACGTGGGACGCCGGTGGGCGGGTGAGGTCGACGGCCCCTACTCGTGGTGGTCGAACCGCGGCAAGGCGTTCGACACCGATACGGGCTGGCGCATCGACTACCACCTCGCCTCGTTTGCACTCGCGGAACGCGTGGTCGACTATCGCGTCGTGCGTGCGCCCTCCTGGGACACGCGGTGGAGCGATCACGCTCCCGTGGTCGCCGACTACGCGTTCTGAACTGTCCGGCGGAGCTGTCGGCCCCGGCGGGCGGCGGGACCCCGGCATCCGTTCTCTAGACTGGGACGATGACCAGGCCCCGCCTCTACTCCGGAATGCAGCCCTCCGCCGACTCCCTCCAGATCGGCAACTACATCGGGGCCCTGCTGCAGTGGCGTGACCTGCAGGAGGAGTACCAGGCGTTCTTCTCCGTCGTCGATTTGCACGCTCTGACCCAGCCGAACGATCCGGCGGAGCTGCGGGAGAAGACCCGGCGCACGGCGGCGCAGTACATCGCCGCCGGCATCGAACCGTCGAAGTCGACGCTGTACGTGCAGTCGCACGTGCGCGCCCACGCCGAGCTCGCCTGGGTGCTCTCGACCATCACCGGATTCGGTGAGGCGAACCGCATGACGCAGTTCAAGGACAAGTCCGCGCGGTACGGCGCCGACCAGACGAACGTCGGTCTGTTCACGTACCCGGTGCTGATGGCCGCTGACATCCTGCTCTATCAGACCGACATCGTCCCGGTCGGCGACGATCAGAAGCAGCACGTCGAACTCACCCGCGACCTCGCAGAGCGCTTCAACTCCCGCTACGGCCAGACCTTCCGCATGCCGATGCCGGTGATCCAGCAGGACACCGCGCGCATCTACGACCTGCAGAACCCCACCGCCAAGATGAGCAAGTCGGCCGAGTCGGATGCCGGTGTGCTGTGGATGCTGGATGACCCGGCCGTGTCGGCGAAGAAGATCATGCGTGCCGTCACCGACAGCGAGGGCGTGGTCCGCTACGACAAGGAGAACAAGCCCGGCGTCTCCAACCTGCTGGTGATCTATGCGGCCCTCACCGGACGCCAGATCCCCTCGATCGAGGACGAGTACGCGGGCCGCGGCTACGGTGACTTCAAGAAGGGGCTCGCAGAGGTGGTCGTGAACGAGTTCGGGCCCGTCCGCGAGCGGGCACTCGAGCTGCTCGATGATCCCGCCGAACTCGACCGCGTGCTCGCCGCCAACGCCGACCGAGCCGCCGAGGTCGCGGATGCGACCCTCGCCGACGTGTACGCGAAGGTCGGACTCCTCCGCCGCCGCTGACAACCGTCGCGGGTTGCGGTTGCCGCGAGGCTTGCCCACGGTCCCGTACTCAGTCTGCATGGTGGTCGAGCTTTCCGAGACTGCGATGTTCCGCGCACGTCACGCTCGCAACAATCGTCGCAGACTGAATATGGCGACCCGGGCTGCACCGTCCACGCCGCGATCCCGTCCAGCCCGCATCTCACGACGCTCCTGCGCGTCCGACGCCGCCGGTGTTCCGTATTCAGTCTCTGATGCATCCGCCGGGCGTTGCACCCGGCGGATGTCTGCGAGGTGCGAGAGTGCGACGAGGCGGCAGACTGAATACCGACCGCGCGGCAAGGCCGCCCCGCACACCCGAACGGCCGGAACGACTGAGGACGCCGCGCGGTGGAAGAGGTCAGCCGCGACGATTGGCGAAGATCAGACCACGCAGCGCACTGGCGACGTCCTCGAACCGGTACAGGATGTCCTCCGCCGTCAGCCTGAGAACGGTGAACCCGAGCGCAGCGAGCGCGCGGTCGCGTTGGTAGTCGATACGCTGCTGATTCCAGTCGCTGTGGAACTGCTTGCTGTCGCACTCGATGATCAGCCATCCGTTCACCAGGAGATCCACACGACCAACGCCGTCGATGCTGACCTGCAGCTCTACGTCACAGCCCCACCGGCGAAGCAGGAGCCGCACGAGTGTCTCCGTTCCCGCTTCCGCACGGCTGTCGATGAAGGGCCGGATAGCCCTGAAACGCGCCG
>NZ_MKRU01000047.1:0-12282 GCF_001897985.1 Microbacterium sp. 69-7
GTCCGAAGAGCCGGTTATCGCCACGGCGGTGATGCGCGCACGATAGTCGCCCGTTGTCCACGTCCCCGCGCTCATAGAAAGAACCTAGCTGGGAGGACCCGATCGTTCCTCGATGAGCCCAACGGAGCGGGCGAGATGCCACGCTCAGCGAGGCTCGAGGAGGGGCACGCCGACGCCGCGTAGACTCGGGAGCTGTTCGACCAGGAGGACCCATGCGGATCACAGGCCTCGGCCACGCCGGAATGTTCATCGAGACGACGGGCGGCAGCATCCTCTGCGACCCGGTGATGGGCCCGAGCTTCTTCGGCTCGTGGTTCCCGTTCCCCGACAACCGCGGCCTGGACTGGGAGCGCTTCGGGAAAGCCGACTTCCTCTACATCTCGCACCGCCACCGCGATCACTTCGACCCGGCGCTGCTGGAACGGTACGTGCCGAAGGACATTCGCGTCCTGCTCCCGGAGTACCCGACGGATGACCTCGAAGTGGACCTGCGCCGCCTCGGCTACGACAACATCGTCTACACCCAGGCGGGGCAGACTCTGGAGTATCCCGGCGGCCTGAAGATCATGGTGACGCCGCTGCGTGCGCCGAGCGACGGCCCGATCGGCGACTCGTCGCTGAGCGTCGACGACGGCACCGCGAGCATCCTCAACCAGAACGACTCGCACCCGCTCGACCTCGAGCGCCTGCTCTCGTTCTCCAAGCCCGACGCGTACTTCACGCAGGTCTCCGGCGCGATCTGGTGGCCGATGGTCTACGACTTGCCGCAGGACTCGAAGCAGCACTTCGCGCAGCTGAAGCGCGACGCGCAGAACAAGCGCGCGATGTACTACATCGAGAAGGTGGATGCCGAGCACGTCTTCCCCATGGCCGGCCCGCCGATGTTCCTGCGCGAAGACCTGTTCCGCTTCAACGGGTGGGGTCTGGAGGACGACTCGATCTTCACCGATCAGCGTCAGTTCCTCGCCCACATGCGCGCAGAGCGGCCCGATCAGAAGGGCTACGAGTTCGTGCCCGGCACGCAGGTCGACCTCAACGGTGGCACGATCGAGATCACGCAGACCCTCTACACGCCGGATGAGATCGACCGGGTCTTCGACGACAAGTGGGCGTACCTCGCCGAGCAGCGCGACAGCCGCCAAGCGGAGGTCATCGCGGAGATCGAGACGCGGGCCGAGCCGATGGCACCGGATGAGATGCTCGCCGCGTTGCAGGAATGGTGGGAGCCGCTGCTGCGTCGCGCCCGCACGATCCGCACCGGCGTCGGCGGCAACGTCCGCTTCCGCATCGGCGAGCTCGACATGCTCGTCGACTTCCCCAAGGCGAAGGTGCGGGAGTACGCGGGGGAGGAGTGCATCTACTGGTACACGATCCCCGCCGATCTCGTCTCCACCAACATCCGTGATCACGAGATCGACTGGTCGAACTCGATCTTCCTGTCGATGCAGTTCGAGGTCGGCCGCAGCGGCAAGTTCAACGAGTTCCTCACGACCTTCCTGAAGTGCCTGTCCCGCGACCGCATCGAGTACGTCGAGAACTGGTATGCGGAGCAGTCCGATCAGACCGAGGACGCCGAGATCGGCGAGTGGACCGTCCAGCGCCGCTGCCCTCACCTGCGCGCCGACCTCACCAAGACCGGCAAGATCGAGGACGGCGTGCTCACCTGCGCCCTCCACGACTGGAAGTGGGATCTGGCGAGCGGGCAGTGCCTCACCGCACCGGGCCACCCGATCCGCGCGTCGCGCGTCGTCGAGACGGCATCGGCGCGCACCGCCTGATACCTCGCCGAGGCGCGTTCACGTCGTCAGAATGCGTTTCGCACGTTTCTTGAGCCGTACCGGCGAGGTGGTGACGACGCGCCAGCGGTGATCGGTGCCGTGCCACGGTGGGGCTTTGACCTCGGGAACCCCGCCGTTCATGCGGATCTGCCACCCGACCCGGTCAAGGAACCGGTGGTGGTACCAGCACAACAGGACGCCGTTGTCGGTGTGCGTGAGACCGCCCCGGGCATGTTCGGTGACGTGGTGGATCTCGCACCAACCGGCAGGAACGCCACAGCCGGGGATGATGCACCCGCCGTCGCGAAGTGCGATCGCGCGACGCTGGTGCCGGTTGAAGACGCGCTCCTCGATGCCGATGGCGACGATCCTGCCGTCTGCCCGGCTGCTGATGCGCTGGACGGCACCCGCGCACGCGATGTGACGGGCGGCCGCCACGTCGACCGGCTGATCGCATCCCTGCGCGTGCGCGAAGCCCGTACCCGCGACGAGATCGTCGGCGTCGACGGAGACCACGAGAGTCGGCGCATGTCCGCCGATCGTCGGCAGGAGGCCGCTGGATGCCGCAACGCCGAGCGCCGCAGCGAGCGCATCGTGCTGTTTCTGCGCACGAGTCCGGTCGTCACGGGCGGGGAGCGGCTCATCGTCCGTCGCGGCGGGATCGTCGAAGGCGACGGCGGGGGACAGGTGCGCATCGAAGATCGTCTGCAGCTGCGCGGCCACCTCCGGCAAGAGCGTTCCGCGGATCGGAACTCCACCCGCGGTGGCCACCCCGAGCACGACCGAGCGCTTCCGCTCCGCGATCCGCTCGCGCGGCTCGGCGCCGTCCTGGTCGAGAGCGAGAGCCCAGGTCTGCGCGTGGATGCGCAGGAGTTCGGCACACGCGGGCGGTGCGGCATCCGGGCCCTCACCGCGCGCCTCGGCGACAACGATGTCCGCGGCATCCCTCCGCGCGGCAGCGGAGACGCGCGGCGCTGTCTGCTGGAGCGGACCCGTGATCGCCAGAATGCCGTCGACGCCGATGACGCCGTCGACCATCGCCGCGCGCACGGATGGGAAGGGTGCCTCGAGCACCTCACCGGTCGTCGGCGACACATCGGACCGCACCGCTGCGGCCGCCCGCTGCAACCGCGCGGCCGACCGCGGCTCGATCCGCGTGAGCGTCTGCAGCAGCTGCGTGACGTCGCGGCATCCGAGGTGCGAGGTCATCCGCTCGTCACGCACGGGGTTGTCCGAGCGTCGCATGACCTCGCCGGTCGCGTCGATCAGGAGCGCCTCGAGCAACCGGCCGACCTCGGCGATGGCGGCGATCTGCCGAGCGAGCTCGCATTCGGTGCCCCGCTCGAAGACACGGTTCGAGACCGCCGCACGCAGCACGTCCACGACCAGCGAACGCAGGTCATCGAGGCGCTGTGCGAGGAGATCCATACCCTCATTCTGCCGAGGGCCTCCGACATCACAGGCTGGAAAAGTCCAGATCGAGAGAGAAAACATCACATGTCGCGTGAGAGTGTTCTCATGCGATTCATCGGCCTGCCCTAGAGTGAGCGCGACCATTGCGCCCGGGTGCGCGAGGGGAGCTGTGACATGAGAATCGACCCGCTGCACCTCGTGGACGTCACACGCCTGCGCGCGGCGTCGTTTTGGTCGGTGACGCTGCTGGTCCTCGCCCTCACCGCCGCCCGCGCAGGCGTGCGGCGCGCGATCGCGCCGGGGAGACCCACAACCTGAAGCGCCGCCCGGGTCGGGTAGAGTGGGACCGAACCACAGCAACCTTTAACCCCGTCCCGTGAGGCGGAGAAGGGAGCGGCGGATGAGCACCGGTAACACGCGTACCGTGATGCAGACAGCCGACATCGCCCGCGCACTGACTCGGATCTCCCACGAGATCCTGGAGTCCAACAAGGGGGCCGACGATCTCGTCCTCCTCGGCATCCCGACCCGGGGCGTGACGCTCGCCGGACGCATCGGCGCCCTCCTCGGCGACATCTCCGGCACCTCCGTGCCGGTCGGTGCCCTCGACGTCACGATGTACCGCGACGACCTGCACCGAAATCCCACTCGCACTCCGCATCCCACGCAGATCCCGGCGGGCGGCGTGGACGGCAAGACCGTCGTCCTCGTGGACGATGTGCTCTTCTCCGGTCGCAGCATCCGTGCGGCCCTCGACGCGCTCGGCGACATCGGCCGGCCGGCCGCCGTGCGGCTCGCGATCCTCGTCGACCGCGGACACCGCGAGCTGCCGATCCGGCCCGACTTCGTCGGCAAGAACCTGCCGAGTGCACGCAGCGAGCGGGTCAACGTGCACCTGGCCGAGGTCGACGGCATCGAAGAGGTGACGATCGCGTCATGAGGCACCTGCTCGACACCCGGACGCTCTCCCGAGAGGATGCCCTGCGCATCCTCGACGTCGCCGAAGACATGCGCGACACCCAGTCGCGCGAGATCAAGAAACTGCCGACCCTGCGCGGCAAGACGATCGTCAACCTCTTCTTCGAGGATTCCACCCGCACCCGCATCTCGTTCGAAGCCGCGGCCAAGCGCCTCTCCGCCGACGTCATCAACTTCTCCGCCAAGGGCTCCAGCGTCAGCAAGGGGGAGTCGCTGCAGGACACCGCCCAGACGCTGCAGGCGATGGGCGCGGATGCCGTGGTCATCCGCCACGGCGCCTCCGGCGCTCCGCAGACGCTCGCGACCAGCGGCTGGATCACCGCCGGCGTCGTCAACGCCGGAGACGGCACCCACGAGCACCCTACGCAAGCGCTCCTGGACGCGTTCACCATCCGCAAGCGCCGCTTCGGCGACGACAGCCGTGGCCGCGACCTCGCCGGTGTGCGGGTCACGATCGTGGGGGACATTCTGCACTCGCGCGTGGCCCGCTCCAACGTGTGGCTGCTGCACACGCTCGGAGCCCAGGTCACCCTCGTCGCTCCGCCGACGCTGGTTCCACAGGACGTGTCGCGGTGGCCGGCTCGCGTCGTCTACGACCTCGACGAGGCGCTGTCCGCCCGGCCTGACGCCGTCATGATGCTGCGAATCCAGCTGGAACGCATGAACGCGGCATATTTCCCGACTGAACGGGAGTATTCCCGTCGATGGGGACTGGACGCGAGGCGTCTGGCCACTCTCGCGGACGGTAGCATTGTGATGCACCCGGGCCCCATGAACCGGGGCCTGGAGATCTCCGCCGACGCCGCCGATTCCCCCCGATCGACCGTGCTCGAGCAGGTCGCGAACGGCGTGTCGGTGCGGATGGCGGTGCTGTACCTGGTGCTGGCCGGAGAACGTTCCGGCGAGCGCGACACGAACGCAGAGGAGCACACCCCGTGACGGTTCGACACCCCCCGGCGCGCCCGACGATCATCCGCGGGGCCCGTATCGGCGACGGGGCGACGACGGATCTCCTTCTCGAAGACGGCCGGATCAGTCAGGTCGGCAGCGGCCTGAGCCGCGCCGGCGCCGACATCGTGGATGCCGACGGCCTGATCGCCCTGCCGGGCCTGGTCGATCTGCACGTGCACTTGCGCGAGCCCGGCTACGAGGCGTCGGAGACGGTGCTCACCGGCTCGCGCGCCGCGGCCGCCGGTGGCTTCACGACCGTTTTCGCCATGCCGAACACCTCGCCCGTCGCCGACACCGCCGGCGTCGTCGAGCAGGAGCTCGCCCTCGGCGAAGCGGCCGGCTACGTGCACGTGCAGCCGATCGGCGCCGTGACCGTCGGCCAGAAGGGCGAGCGGCTCGCGGAGCTCGGTGCGATGGCGTCCTCGCGGGCCCGCGTGCGCGTCTTCAGCGACGACGGCTTCTGCGTCTTCGACCCGCTCATCATGCGTCGCGCACTCGAATACGTGAAGGCATTCGACGGCGTCGTCGCCCAGCACGCGCAGGACCCCCGCTTGACCGAGGGCGCCCAGATGAACGAGGGCTCCGTGTCGGCCGAGCTCGGCCTGACCGGATGGCCGGCGGTCGCCGAGGAGTCGATCATCGCCCGTGACGTCCTTCTCGCCGAGCACGTCGGCTCGCGTCTGCACGTGTGCCACCTCTCGACGGCCGGTTCGGTCGACATCATCCGGTGGGCAAAGAAGCGCGGGGTGAACGTGACCGCCGAAGTCACCCCCCACCACCTGCTGCTGACCGAGGAGCTCGTGCGCGGCTATGACGCCCGCTACAAGGTCAACCCGCCGCTGCGCCGCGACGAGGACGTGCAGGCGGTGCGCGAAGGCCTCGCGGACGGCACGATCGACATCGTCGCGACCGACCACGCGCCGCATCCGGCGGAGGCGAAGTCGTGCGAGTGGCAGGCGGCGGCCAACGGCATGGTCGGGCTGGAATCCGCCCTGCGCGTCGTGCACCAGGCGATGGTGCAGACGGGGATGCTGTCCTGGGACGACGTGGCCCGCGTGATGTCGGCCGCCCCGGCGCGCATCGGACGGCTCGACGACGCCGGCACGCCGCTGGCGGTCGGAGCTGCGGCATCCCTCACGCTGTACGACCCCGCCCCGACGCGGACGTTCGGCCGCGACGACCTGCGGGGCCGGAGCGTCAACTCGCCGTACCTCGGACGGGAGCTTCCCGGCGAGGTGCGGTGGACGTTCTTCCGCGGAGCCGCGACGGTCACCGACGGCGTCGTGGCCCCGACCATGGGGGAGGAGCGCGCATGAACCGCGAGGGTGCCCTTCTCGTCATGATCGCCGTCGCGGTCGCCCTCCTGGCGCTGGGAGCATTCGCCTGGCGACGACGATCGCGGCGGGATGCCGGGATCACCGCCCCCTTCGGGGAGGTGCCGGATGCCGCCGCCGTCCAGACCGTGGCGACCGGCTTCTACGTCGCCACGACCCGGCACGGCGAGGCGCTCGAACGACTCGCCATCCGCGGACTGGGCTTCCGCTCGCGCGTCGACGTCACGGTCACCGACCGCGGCGTGGCGCTGGACCTCGTCGGCCAGCCGCGGATGTTCATCGCCACCGATCGCATCGCCTCCGTCAGCCAGGCCACGACGGCCATCGACCGCGTCGTCGAGCCGGGCGGTCTCGTGCGCCTCGCCTGGCGCACCGACGGGACGACCGAGACGGTCGACAGCTACCTCCGCCCGCAGGACCAGTCCGCTCAAGGACTCGCCGCTGCGATCACCGCCATCCTGCAGCCTTCGACCCCGACCGCGACAGACCAGACCTCCACCACTTCGACGGGAAATGCCGCATGACCTTCTTGCTCGACCCCGCCGTCCTCGTCCTCGAAGACGGCTCCCGCCACCCCGGACGCGCCTACGGCGCCCGGGGCACGACTCTCGGCGAAGTCGTCTTCTCCACCGGCATGACCGGCTACCAGGAGACGCTCACCGACCCCTCCTACGCGGGACAGATCGTCCTGCAGACCGCGTCGCACATCGGCAACACCGGAATGAACGGCGAAGACCCGGAGTCCCGTCGCATCTGGGTCGCCGGCTACATCGTGCGCGACCCTTCGCGCGTCGTGTCGAACTGGCGCGCCGACGAGTCGCTCGACGACGCCCTCATCCGTGACGGCATCGTCGGCATCGCGGGCGTCGACACCCGCGCCATCACTCGCGTACTGCGGTCTTCGGGCTCGATGCGCGGCGGCGTGTTCTC
Source organism: Microbacterium sp. 69-7 (assembly GCF_001897985.1). Lineage (NCBI taxonomy): Bacteria > Bacillati > Actinomycetota > Actinomycetes > Micrococcales > Microbacteriaceae > Microbacterium > Microbacterium sp. 69-7. Next base: position 7,385 of record NZ_MKRU01000047.1, read on the forward strand.
GGGCGAGGCCGCGACGCTCGACCCCGAGGAGCAGCTGCGCATCGTGCGGGAGGCACCGCAGATGGCGGGACAGAACCTGTCGGCTGAGGTGTCGGTCCGCGAGGTCGAGGTCACGCCCGCAGCAGAGAATGTCGAACGCCTCGGCGCGCTCGCGGTCCTCGATCTCGGTGTCAAGCGCGCGACCGTGCTGAACCTCGCGGCCCGCGGGTTCGACGTGCACGTGCTGCCGCAGTCGGTCACGATCGACGAGATCCGCGCGATCGATCCGGTGGCGGTGTTCTACTCGAACGGTCCGGGTGACCCGGCGGCATCCGACGACCACGTCACGCTGCTGCGCAACGTGCTCGACGACGGCCTGCCCTTCTTCGGCATCTGCTTCGGCAACCAGCTGCTCGGGCGCGCGCTCGGCTTCGGCACCTACAAGCTGCCGTTCGGACACCGCGGCATCAACCAGCCGGTGCTCGACAAGCAGACAGGCCGGGTGGAGATCACCGCCCACAACCACGGCTTCGCCGTCGATGCGCCGCTGGAGGGCGAGACCCTCAGCCCGAACGGCTACGGCCGCGTCGAGGTGAGCCACGTCGGGCTCAACGACAATGTCGTGGAGGGGCTGCGCGCACTGGACATCCCGGCGTTCAGCGTGCAGTACCACCCCGAGGCCGCCGGCGGCCCGCACGACGCCAACTACCTCTTCGACCGCTTCGCCGACATGGTGCGGTCGCACCGCGCCGCGGCATCCAGCCATGTCCCACTTTCTGCTGCCTCCGCAGGCTCCGGAGAGCACCAATCGGGACATCAAGGGACAGAAGTGGGACACGCACAGCAAGAAGTGGGACACGAAGGAGAGGGCAAGAACTGATGCCCAAGCGCGACGACATCAAGAGCGTCCTCGTCATCGGCTCCGGCCCGATCGTGATCGGTCAGGCCTGCGAGTTCGACTACTCCGGAACCCAGGCGTGCCGCGTGCTGCGCGAGGAGGGCGTGCGCGTCATCCTCGTGAACTCGAACCCGGCGACGATCATGACCGACCCCGACTTCGCGGACGCGACCTACATCGAACCCATCACGCCCGCCGTGATCGAAACGATCATCCAGAAGGAGAAGCCGGACGCGATCCTGCCGACCCTCGGCGGACAGACGGCCCTCAACGCGGCGATGGCCCTTCACGAGCAGGGGATCCTCGAAAAGTACGACGTCGAGCTCATCGGCGCCAAGGTCGACGCCATCCGCAAGGGTGAGGACCGTCAGATCTTCAAGCAGCTCGTGCTGGATGCCGGGGCCGACGTCGCCCGCAGCGTCATCTGCCACACGATGGACGACCTGATCGCCGGCGCCGCCGAGCTCGGCTACCCCCTCGTCGTGCGGCCCTCGTTCACAATGGGCGGCCTCGGCTCGGGCTTCGCCTACGACGAGGACGACCTCCGCCGCATCGGCGGCGCCGGCCTGCGCGACTCGCCGACCACCGAGGTGCTCCTGGAGGAGTCGATCCTCGGGTGGAAGGAGTACGAGCTCGAGCTCATGCGCGACATGGCCGACAACACCGTCGTCGTCTGCTCGATCGAGAACGTCGACCCCGTCGGCGTGCACACGGGCGACTCGATCACGGTGGCGCCCGCGCTGACCCTCACCGACCGCGAGTACCAGAAGCTCCGTGACATCGGCATCGACATCATCCGCGCCGTCGGCGTGGACACCGGCGGCTGCAACATCCAGTTCGCCGTCGACCCGGCATCCGGACGCATCATCGTCATCGAGATGAACCCGCGCGTCTCGCGCTCGTCGGCGCTCGCGTCGAAGGCGACGGGATTCCCGATCGCCAAGCTCGCCGCGAAGCTCGCCATCGGCTACCGCCTCGACGAGGTTCCCAACGACATCACCCAGGCGACGCCGGCGAGCTTCGAGCCGACGCTCGACTACGTCGTCGTCAAGGTGCCCCGCTTCAACTTCGAGAAGTTCCCGAACGCCGACGCGACGCTGACCACCACCATGAAGTCGGTCGGCGAGGCGATGGCCATCGGCCGCAACTACACGACGGCGTTGCAGAAGGCGCTGCGCTCGCTGGAGAAGCGCGGATCGAGCTTCCACTGGGGCGAGGAGCCCCGCTCGGTGGAGGAGCTGCTGGAGATCGCGAAGACGCCGACCGACGGCCGCATCGTGACGCTCCAGCAGGCGATGCGCAAGGGCGCCACGATCGCGCAGGCCTTCGAGGCCACCAAGATCGACCCGTGGTTCCTGGACCAGATGGCCCTCATCAACGAGGTCGCTGCGTTCGTGCAGGCGGCGCCCGAGCTGGATGCCGCGACGCTGCGTCTCGCGAAGGAGCACGGCTTCAGCGACGCCCAACTCGCGCAGCTGCGCGGCGTCACGGAGGCGGAGATCCGCGGAGTGCGCTATGGCCTCGGCATCCGCCCGGTGTACAAGACGGTCGACACGTGCGCGGGGGAGTTCCCGGCGCTCACGCCGTACCACTACTCGAGCTACGACCACGAGACCGAAGTCACGCCGAGCGAGCGCACCAAGGTCGTCATCATCGGCTCGGGGCCCAACCGCATCGGTCAGGGCGTCGAGTTCGACTACTCCTGCGTGCACGCCTCCTTCGCCCTCTCGGATGCCGGCTACGAGACGATCATGGTCAACTGCAACCCGGAGACGGTGTCGACCGACTACGACACGAGCGACCGGCTCTACTTCGAACCGCTGACGCTCGAGGACGTGCTCGAAGTGCTGCACGCCGAGGCGAAGTCGGGGACCATCCTGGGCGTCGTCTGTCAGCTCGGCGGCCAGACCCCGCTGGGCCTTGCGAAGGGCATCGAGGAGGCCGGGTACACGATCCTGGGAACCTCGCCCGCCGCGATCGACATCGCCGAGGAGCGCGAGCTGTTCTCGCAGCTGCTCGACCGGGCCGGACTGATCGCCCCGCGTCATGACACCGCCATCGACGAGGCGGGCGCCGTCGCGATCGCCGAAGAGATCGGCTACCCCGTGCTCGTGCGCCCCAGCTTCGTGCTCGGTGGCCGTGGCATGGAGATCGTCTACGACACCGAGAGCCTGCGCGACTACTTCGTCCGCACCGCCGGCGAGGTCGTCATCGAAGAGGGCAAGCCGCTGCTGGTCGACCGCTTCCTCGACGACGCGATCGAGCTCGACGTCGATGCGCTCTACGACGGTCACGAGCTCTACATCGGCGGCGTCATGGAGCACCTGGAGGAGGCCGGCATCCACTCCGGCGACTCGTCGTGCACGCTGCCGCCGATCTCGCTCGGTCGCACCGAGATCGACCGCGTCCGTGCCGCGACTCATGCGATCGCGGAAGGCGTCGGTGTTCGCGGCCTGCTGAACGTGCAGTTCGCCGTCTCGGCCGGGGTCCTCTACGTCATCGAGGCGAACCCGCGGGCTTCGCGCACCGTGCCGTTCGTGTCGAAGGCGCTCGGCATTCCGCTCGCCAAGGCCGCCTCGCGCATCATGGCGGGCGCAACCGTGGCCGAGCTGAAGGCCGAGGGGCTGCTTCCGCTCGTGGACGGATCGCGCGTGCCGCTGGATGCCCCCGTCGCTGTCAAGGAGGCCGTGCTGCCGTTCAAGCGTTTCCGCACCGCCGACGGCCACACCGTCGACTCGGTGCTGGGCCCGGAGATGCGCTCCACCGGCGAGGTCATGGGCATCGACCGCGACTTCCCGACGGCGTTCGCGAAGAGCCAGGCCGCGGCGTACGGCGGCATGCCGACGTCGGGGACCGTGTTCCTGTCGGTCGCCGATGACGACAAGCGCGCCGTCATCCTGCCGGCCCACCGCCTGCAGGAGCTCGGCTTCCGCCTCATCGCGACCGAGGGCACCGCCGAGATCCTGGCCCGTAACGGCATCCGCGTCGGTGTGGTGGGCAAGTACTCCGAAACGCAGGAGTCCGGCGAGCGCAACGTCGTCGATCTCATCAACGCCGGGGAGATCGACATCGTCGTGAACACCCCGTCCGGAGGAATCGCCCGTGCCGACGGGTACGAGATCCGCGCGGCGGCGGTGGCGGCCGACAAGGCATTGTTCACCACGATGGCCGTCCTGGGCGCCGCCGTGAGCGCACTGCCCGTCCTGCGTGAAGGCTTCTCGGTGCGCAGCCTCCAGGAGTATGCGCGCGACCGGTCGGACGCTCTCGCCACCGCCGAGCAGCGGGCGGCCGTGTGATCTCGTCCGGTTCTCGACTGCCGTTCGGCTCTCGACTTCAGAAGGCCGTCGCGGCGCGCGGACGCCTGTGCGTCGGCATCGACCCCCACGAAGCGCTCCTGCGCGAGTGGGGTCTCGGTGTCGACGTCGCCGGCGTCCGCGAGTTCGGGCTGCGCACGGTGGATGCCGCGGCATCCACCGTCGCCGTCGTCAAGCCCCAGGTCTCGTTCTTCGAGCGATTCGGCTCGGCCGGCTACGCCGCCCTCGAAGAGGTGATGGCGGCGGCGCGCGCCGCGGGTCTGCTGGTGATCGCCGACGCCAAGCGGGGCGACATCGGCACCACGATGGACGCGTACGCCGCGGCGTGGCTCACGCCCGGCTCTGCGCTGGAGGCCGATGCGCTGACCGTCAGCCCGTATCTGGGCGTGGGTGCACTGTCGTCGACGTTCGCGTACGCGCTCGCGCACGACAAGGGCGTCTTCGTCCTCGCCGCCACCAGCAATCCCGAAGCCGCGGGACTGCAGTCCGCCCGGCGTGGGCAGGAGACGGTGGCCGCGACGGTGGCCGCCGAGGTCGTCGCCGCTGATCCGACGGGTGCCGACGAGTGGGCGTCGCTGGGGCTCGTCGTCGGCGCGACGGTCGATCTCGCCGCGCTCGGGCTGCGTGCGTTCGAGCGTCCGGTTCCGCTTCTGGCGCCGGGCTTCGGCGCGCAGGGGGCGCAGCCGGCCGACCTCCCGCGTGTTTTC
>NZ_MKRU01000048.1:0-917 GCF_001897985.1 Microbacterium sp. 69-7
CGAGACGGTGGCGCTGACGCTGGACGGTCCCGATGAAGAGGCCCCCGCATACCTCAACGCCGTCGCGCTCGTGACGACCCGCCTCGCCCCCTCCGTGCTGCTCGGGTACCTCCACGCGATCGAAGAGGCGCACGGGCGCCCGCCACGCCGGGTCGATGACCTCCGCTGGCAGAGCCGCACGCTCGATCTCGATCTCATCGCCTACGGCGACGTGCGCTCGGACGATCCGGCGCTGACCGTGCCGCACCCGCGCGCGGCGGAGCGGACGTTCGTGCTCGAGCCGTGGCTGCAGGTCGACCCCGAGGCCGTGCTGCCCGGCGTCGGTCGCGTGCGCGACCTCCTCGCAGACCTGCGCGATGCCGAGGCGTCCGCGGATGCAGAGCCGGCGCCGGACGGGGGCGCGGCGTGAAGCGCACCAAAGCGGGCACGATCGTCGTCGCCATCGCGATCGGCGTGTTCCTCGGGTTCGCCGTCGACCAGGTGCTGACGGCGACAGGACGCCCCACCTTCACGCCGTCGTTCCTGTTGCCGATCCTGCTCGTGCTGCTCGGCATCGCCCTCGTGCTGTTCGCCCTGCCGATCCGTCGGGCGACCGCCGGTGCGCAGACCGCGCCGGTCGATCCCTTCCGGGCCGTCCGCGTCGCGATGCTGGCCAAGGCGTCGACCCTCGTCGGCGCCGGTGTCGCCGGTGTCGCGGCGGGACTTCTGGCCTTCCTGATCACGCGACCGGTCGCGCCCTCGTTAGGCTCGACAGGACCGGTGATCGCCGCGATCGTCGGCGGCCTCGTGCTGGTCGCGGCGGGGCTCGTCGCCGAGCACCTCTGCACCATCCGGAAGGACGACGATGACGAACACCCCGGACCTCCCGAACCAGGATTCGGCCTCTCCCACCACGACTGACCTCGAGCCCGGGGGTG
>NZ_MKRU01000048.1:954-13045 GCF_001897985.1 Microbacterium sp. 69-7
CTCGGCTGGGTGTGGATTCCGGCGGGTGTCGTCACGGTCGTGACGGTGTGGACGCTCGTGATCCTCCCGCGCCAGGCCCGCGCCTACGGCTACCAGCTGCGCGAGGACGACCTCGTGTTCCGCCGCGGCATCCTCTGGCAGAGGATGGTCGCGGTTCCTTATGGCCGGATGCAGCTCGTCGACATCACCCACGGTCCCCTCGACCGGGTCTTCGGCATCGCTCAGCTCAAGCTCGTGACCGCCGCGGCGACCACCGGTGTCGTGATCCCCGGGCTCACGCAGCCCGCCGCCGAGCTGCTGCGCGACACCCTGATCGCGGTGGCAGAGACCCGACGGACCGGCCTGTGACCGATCCCGCCGCCGTCGCCGACGTGCGCTCGCCGCTCAGCGACGGCGAGTGGCACCGGCTGCACCCCCTGACGCCCGTGCTGCGCGGCGGGCTGTTCCTCGTCGTCGTGCTCGGCATCGTCATCACGAACCTGCGCGACCGCATCATCGGCTGGCTCTTCCCGGCCGTCGCCGACCTGGAACGCTACGAGGCCGACCCCGTCGACTACGTCGTCAGCAACAACCTCATCCTGCTCGCGCTTGTGGCGGTGCTGGCCGTACTGCTGCTCCTGCTGGGCGGCTTCTGGCTGTCGTGGCGCTTCCACACGTTGCGCATCACCGGCGACGACGTCGAGGTGCGAAGCGGCATCCTCTTCCGCACCCACCGCCGCGCGCCGCTGGATCGGGTGCAGGGCGTCAACCTGACCCGCCCGATGGTCGCGCGGCTCCTGGGCGCGGCCAAGCTCGAGGTCGTCGGCGCGGGACTCGACAGCAACGTCAAGCTCGAATACCTCTCGACCACCAACGCCGAGGCCCTGCGCGCCGACATCCTTCGCCTCGCCTCCGGCCGCCAGCTCGCGCGAGCCTCGGATGCCGCGGGATCCGTGCCCCGCGGGCGGGCCGCCGTCGCCACTGTCAGCGCGGCGCTCACCGGGCTGATCGACGGCGCCGAACAGCCCGTCGCCGAACCGGCATCCGTCGTGCACATCCCGCCGGGAAGACTCATCGGCTCTCGGCTGCTGTCGGGGTCGACGCTGTGGCTGCTGGTCGTGGTCGCCGCCATCATCGTCGGCTCGGTCGTCGGCACCCCCTGGGTGCTGTTCACGCTCGTGCCGGCCGCGCTGGGGTTCGCGGCCTACTGGTTCCGTACGATCACCCGCGCGCTGCGCTACTCGATCGCCCCCACGCCCTCAGGGGTGCGCATCACCTTCGGACTGTTCACGACCATCACCGAGACGTTGCCGCCGGGACGCGTGCACGCTTTCGAGATCCGTCAGCCGCTGCTCTGGCGCGGCTGCGGCTGGTGGTCGATTCGGGTCAACCGGCTCTCGGGGCGCTCGGCCAATGACGCGCAGTCGCAGCAGTTCGCGGACGTGCTGCCCGTCGGCACCCGCGACGACGTCGAGCGGGTGCTCCGCCTGTTCCTTCCCGGGATCTCGGCCGCGCAGTGGCAGGAACTGGTCGTGCACGGCCTGCTCGGCCCGCACGACGAGAGCGACCCGTACGTGACGACCCCGCGGCGCGCGTGGTGGTTGCGGCCGCTGTCGTGGCGTCGCAACGGTGTGCTGCTCACCCCCGACGCGATCCTGCTTCGCCGCGGACTCATCTGGCGCTCGCTCGTGATCCTCCCGCTCGCGCGCCTGCAGTCGGTGGCGCTGTCTCAGGGCCCGATCGGCCGCTCGCAGAAGGCGGCGACCCTCACCGGGCACACCGTCGCCGGGCAGGTGCCGGGCGCGGTCGGGGCACTCGACCGCGACGCCGCCGTCGCGGTGTGGCAGCGGGCCGCGAGAGCGGTGATCGCGGCCGCCGCGAGCGACCGTTCGCACCGGTGGGATGCCGCGCCGCCCGCGTCGCCGGCGCCGATCGCGATCGCGACCACCGACCAAGAGGAAGGACGCGCATGAGCGGCGCGAGCAGGCTGGGAGTGGGGATCATCGGCGCCGGACGCGTCGGGCCCGTCATCGGGGCGGCCCTGGCCGGCGCCGGACACGCCCTCGTCGGCATCACGGCCGGCTCCGACCGCGACCGCGTCGAAGCGATTCTGCCCGGGGTTCCGGTGCTCGATGCCGACGAGATCGTGCGTCGCAGCGAGCTCGTGGTGATCGCCGTTCCGCACGACGAGCTGCCGAGCCTGGTCGCCGGTCTGGCCGAACTCGATCGCTGGCAGATCGGGCAACTCGTCTTGCACACCGATCCCGCGTGGGGGACCGATGTGCTCGCTCCTGCGGCACGCCGCGGGGCGATTCCGCTCGCGGTGCACCCGGCGGTCACCTTCACCGGCAGCTCGATGGATCTGCGCCAGCTGCAGGACGCGTTCGCGGCGGTGACGGCGCCGGCCGCGGTGCTGCCGATCGCGCAGGCGCTCGCCGTCGAGCTGGGCTGCGAGCCCGTCGTCGTCGCCGAAGCCGACCGCGCCGCCTACGGCGAGGCCATCGCGACAGCGACGGCGTTCTCGGCATCCGTCGTCCGCCAATCGACGTCGCTGCTGCGCTCGGCCGGCATCGAGGAACCCGGACGCTACCTCTCGGCGCTCGTGCATTCCGCCGTCGACCGGGCGCTGCAGGACGGGTCGCCGCTGATCGACGACGTCCTCGGCGGCTGACCGCGCGGGTCGCGGTGCGCCGGAGGGCGCGCGGGCGGGCCTCGATAGACTGGAACGTCGATTCCGAGGAGCCCCGCACCATGACTCAGACGCCGAACGCCGCGTCCACGCCCGTCCCGGCCGCCCCTGACGCCGAGGGAGCGGACCTCGCCGACGTGCACGAGCAGAAGGCGGTACGCCTCGCCAAGCGCGAGCGGCTGCTTGCCGAGCGGGCGGATGCCGCGGGCGGCGCCTACCCGGTGACCGTCCCGGTCTCCGACACCATCGCCGCTCTGCGCGCGCGCTACGCCGATCTCGAGGCCGGTGCCGAGACCGGTGTCACCGCGTCGGTCGCCGGACGCGTCGTGTTCAGCCGCAATACGGGCAAGCTGTGCTTCGCGTCGCTGCAGGCCGGCGACGGCAGCCGCATCCAGGCGATGGTGTCGCTCGCCGAAGTGGGCGAGGAGTCGCTGCAGGCCTGGAAGGACCTCGTCGACCTCGGCGACCACGTCTCGGTGACCGGTCAGGTCATCTCCAGCCGCCGCGGCGAGCTGTCGATCATGGTCACCGACTGGGTGATCGCGGCGAAGGCGCTGCTGCCGCTGCCGAACCTGTACAGCGAGCTGAGCGAGGAGAGCCGGGTGCGCTCGCGCTTCCTCGATCTCATCGCCCGCGATCAGGCGCGGGAGACGGTCATCGCGCGCGCCAAGGTGAATGCGTCGCTGCGCCAGACCTTCACCGATCACGGCTTCCTCGAGGTGGAGACTCCGATGCTGCAGGTGCAGCACGGCGGGGCGGCGGCGCGGCCCTTCGTGACGCACTCGAACGCGTTCGACGCCGAGCTGTACCTTCGCATCGCTCCCGAGCTCTTCCTCAAGCGCGCCGTCGTCGGCGGCATCGACCGCGTGTTCGAGATCAACCGAAACTTCCGCAACGAGGGTGCCGACTCCACCCACAGCCCCGAGTTCGCGATGCTCGAGGCCTATCAGTCCTACACCGACTACAACGGCATCGCCGACCTCACGCAGGAGCTCATCCAGAACGCGGCGATCGCCGTGGCCGGCTCGACGACGGTCACGTGGGCCGATGGTACGGAGTTCGATCTCGGCGGACAGTGGGATCGCATTTCGATGTACGCGTCCCTCTCGGATGCCGCGGGCACTCCGATCACGCCCGAGACCCCGCTGGACGAGCTGAAGGCGCTCGCCGCGTCGGTGGGCGTGGAGGTGCCCGAGAAGGTCGCGACGCACGGCAAGTACGTCGAAGAGCTGTGGGAGCACTTCGTGAAGGGCGGCCTGGAGCGGCCGACCTTCGTCATGGACTTTCCCCTGGACACCTCGCCGCTCGTCCGCGAGCACCGCACCGTCGCGGGTGTCGTCGAGAAGTGGGACCTGTACGTGCGCGGCTTCGAGTTGGCGACGGGATACTCCGAGCTCGTCGACCCCGTCATCCAGCGCGAGCGCTTCGTCGAGCAGGCGAAGCTCGCGGCCCGTGGTGACGATGAGGCGATGCGCGTCGACGAGGAGTTCCTGCGCGCGCTCGAGCACGGCATGCCCCCGACCGGCGGCATGGGAATGGGCATTGACCGACTGCTCATGGCGATCACCGGACTCGGCATCCGCGAGACGATCCTCTTCCCGCTGGTGAAGTAGCCCGCGGGGCGCGTCGACGCGCTGCGCGCGCTCAACGGCCCGTGGCGCTGATCAGACCGCCGCGCCCGCTCGGGGCGGCCAGCTCGGAGCTCCCAGGTCGCGGGAGATCGCCTGTGCCGCGTCGCGCAGTTCCTTGAGGACTGCGGCATCCAGCTCCGATGCCGGCGCGGGGAAGACGACCCCGAGCGCCGCGATCACCGTGCCGTCCTCGCCCGCGACCGGAACGGCGACGGAGGCGTCGCCGATGACGGCCTCTTCGTTCTCGGTCGCCAGCGCACCGTCCCGCACGACGATCAGCTGCTCCTGCAGCGCGGCCGTGTCGGTGACCGTGTCGCCGGTCAGGTCGGCCAGGGGGTGGGCGAGCACCTCCGTGCGGAAGTCGTCGTCGTAGGCGAGCAGCACCTTTCCGAGGGCGGAGGCGTGGGCCGGGAGGGTGATCCCCGTCTCGGGCATCTGCTCCGTGCCGTCGGGCCGGCGATCGTGGTGGATGACGAGGACGTCCGTGTTGTGCGCGACACCCAGCCGACAGGCGAGTCCGGTGCGATGCGACAGGTCGTGCATGCGCCGCAGCGACCGTGCGCGCACGTCGAGGGTGTCGAGGTACACGCTCGAGAGGGTGAGCAGCGCCGGGCCGAGGGCGTAGCGGCTGCCGCGCGCCTCCTGAATCACCAGACCGTGTTCCTGCAGCGACTTCACGAGGCCGTGCACCGTCGACGGCGGCAGGTCGAGGGCGACGGCGAACTCGCTGATGCCGAGGCGCCGCGCACCCTGCAGCAGGGAGAGGATGCGCGCGGCGCGGTCGATGGACTGGATCATCCCGAGACCTTTCGCGCGCGGACGGTTGACGTCACACTACCTCTTGACACGGGTGCAAATGGGGCAGATATTCGACATAGACGAATCGCAGTCGATGATGTCGAAAAGCCACCCCCGCGACGAGGCCGTCGAAGAACGCCGGCGAGAACCACCTGCGACAACTCAGTGAAGAGGAGATCCGCGCATGAAGAAGCTCATCAACTCGGCCGAATCGGTGCTCGCCGATGCCCTGCGCGGCGTCGCGGCCGCCCACCCCGAGCTCACCGTCGACCATGAGAACCGCGTGGTCATCAGCAACGCCCCCCGCGAGGGTCGCGTCGCGCTGATCTCGGGCGGCGGTTCGGGACACGAACCCCTGCACAGCGGCTTCGTCGGCGCGGGCATGCTCGATGCCGCGTGCGCGGGCGAGGTGTTCACCTCGCCGACGCCTGATCAGATGCTGGCCGCGGCCCAGGCCGTCGATTCCGGTGCGGGCGTGCTCTTCATCGTCAAGAACTACACGGGTGACGTGCTCAACTTCGAGATGGCGGCCGAACTGGCCGCCGACGAGGGCATCGCCTCGGAGTCGGTGATCGTCGCCGACGACGTCGCGGTGAAGGACTCGACGTGGACAGCCGGGCGTCGCGGTGTCGGCACGACCCTGCTCGTCGAGAAGATCGCCGGGGCGGCGGCGGCCGAGGGTAAGAGCCTGGCGGAGGTCAAGGCCGTCGCCGAGCACGTCGCCTCGCACGGGCGCTCGATGGGCGTGGCGCTGACCAGCTGCACCGTGCCCGCGGTCGGTCACCCGAGCTTCGATCTGCCGGATGACGAGATGGAGCTGGGTGTCGGCATCCACGGCGAGCCAGGGCGCACGCGCGTGCCCCTGGCCCCTGCGCACGACATCGCCGCCGAGCTCGTCGAAGCGATCACCGCTGACCTGGACTTCACGGGCGCTCCGGTGATCGCTCTGCTGACCGGGCTCGGTGGCACGCCGCTCATCGAGCTGTACGTGATGTACGCCGACATCGCCGACGCCCTCGCGGCGAAGGGCGTCACGGTCGCCCGCAGCCTCGTCGGCGACTATGTCACGAGCCTCGACATGGCGGGCTGCTCTCTCACCCTTCTGCGCGCCGACGACGAGCTGCTGCGCCTGTGGGATGCTCCCGTCGAGACGAGCGCCCTGCGGTGGGGACGTTGAGATGACGGATGCCGCGACGACGGACACCGTGACCCTCGATGTTCTCGACCGGTGGGTGCGGCTCAGCGACGCCCGCCTGACGACAGAGGCCGACCATCTGACCGCGCTCGACTCCGCGATCGGCGACGCCGATCACGGCACCAACATGCTCCGCGGCTTCACCGCGATCGTCGCGAAGCTGGATGCCACACCGCCGCAGAGCGTTCCGGAGTTCTTCAAAGCCGTCGGCATGACCCTCGTCAGCAAGGTCGGTGGAGCGAGCGGCTCGCTCTACGGCACCCTCTTCCTCGACATGGGCAAGAACGCGCCCGCCGGAGCATCGATGTCGGCCGCGGAGTGGGCGCACGCGCTGTCGGCCGGCGTCGCTGCGGTCGTCGCGCGAGGTCACGCGCAGCCGGGCGACAAGACGATGATCGACGCGTTCGGTCCGGCGCTGACCGCACTCGAGGCCGCCCTGTCGGGAGGAGCGACACTCGCCGATGCCGCGGCGGCCGCAGCCGACGCGGCCGAGCAGGGCAGCGCCGACACCGAGCCGCTCGTCGCCCGGAAGGGCCGCGCCTCGTACCTGGGTGAACGCAGTGCCGGTCACGTCGATCCGGGGTCGGCGTCGACAGCCCTGCTGCTGAGAGCATTCGCGGACGCCGCCGCGGGGGAAGCCGCGTGATCGGCTTCGTCATCGTCTCGCACAGTGAAGCTCTGGCCCAGGCCGCCGTCGATCTCGGGATGCAGATGATCCACGGCGAGGCCCCGGCGGTGCGGATCGCCTCGGGAGCAGACGGGAGCTTCGGCACGGACGCGGCGGCCATCGCAGACGCCATCGATGCGCTCGCCGACGCCGACGGTGTGCTGATCATCACCGATCTCGGCTCAGCGGTGCTCAGCTCGGAGCTCGCTCTGGATCTGCGGACGAGCACCGTTGCGGTGCGTATCAGCGACGGGCCGTTCGTGGAGGGGATCACCGCGGGGCTCGTGCGAGCGGCGGCGGGCGGAGGCCTCGACGACGTTGCGAACGAGGTGTCGACAGCGCTCGCGGCGAAGCAGGCGCACGCCCCTGCGGCATCCGCGGACGCGCCGATGCCCCCCGCGGCCTCCGACGCGCCCGCCGGCGCCCTCGGATCCGACGCGTCCGTCGAGGCGCTGCTGCGCAATCCGATGGGCTTGCACTCGCGGCCGGCGGCCCTCGTCGTCAAGGCCGTCGGCGCCTTCGATACGGACGTCTCGATCGCGAACCTCACGACCGGTGCCGGCCCGGCATCCGCCCTCAGCATGATCGGGCTGCTCGCGCTGGGAGCCGGGGGCGGCGCCACCGTGCGCATCAGCGCGAGCGGACCGGACGCCGCTGCCGCCGTCGAAACGGTGCGTCGGCTCGTCGACGACGGTTTCGGTGAGCTCGACCAGGCGCCGGCCTGATCTCTACCGCGCACGGAACGCCCAGTCGGGCAGGTGTCCGGCGGCGACGAACGACCCGACGATCTCGGCCAGGCCGTGCCGGGGGTCGGCGTGGAGTGCCTGGCGGACGTAGGCGTCGGCGTGGGTGGAGCGCCCACGCGCCCAGGCAATCCAACCGCACACCGCCAGAGCGCCCGCCCGGCGCTTCTTCGGCATGAGGGCGGCGACGTTGCGCGCCAGGCGCAGCGCCGCGTCGAGACGCTCGGCATCGGGTCGCGGGCCGTCTCCCCACATCACCTCGGCGAGATCGCTCGGATACAGCTCGCCGTCCTCCCACCGCCGCTGGGCCTCCATGGCCGCATCTCCGCCGTCGACGTCACTGGCCCACTGCACGAGCGCGACGTCGCGCAGCCCTGCGCGGGCGAGGCACCAGCCGATCGACGCGGCATCCATGGGAGCCAGATCATCCGGGTTCCACGACAGTGCGCGCTCGAACAGCGCCGGGAGGTCGTCGAGCGCGCACGCGGCCTCCAGCGCCGCCGGGTCGATGCGAGCGGGCGTGGCCCCACTCACCCGCGGGATGCCGCAGATGGTCTCGAGTGCCGCGTCCAGCGACCGCAGTGCCTGTCCGACGGCCCGCCGACGCGCAGCGCCGGGTATCGGCAACTGTGCGCCGGCCGCCTGGTCCACCGCGGGTGGGCCGTCCACGGCTTCGGGCGGCAGATCGTCGCGCGGGGCGATGCGTGCGCGGTCGTGGCCGCCGGGCGGCAGCCGATTCGACAGCGCCGATCCCCAGCCGTTCGCGGCGACGACGAAGACCTCCGCGACCGGCAGCCCGCACTCGTCGGCGCGCGTCCGGAGGGCGGCGATGACCGCGGGGTGGGGGAGACCTGGCGACGGATCGTCGCTGATCTCGGCATCCGTGTAGACGACCAGTACCACCGCCTCGACGTCGACGATTCGACAGGCCATGCCGATGATGCTGGCGGCGGCGCCGGCCGCCGCGGTCTCGGACGGAAGGTCGACCCGCATCACGCCGAGCGTGCGTCCCTGCGACAAGGGCACGACCACGACGCTGTCGCGCGGCGTGCAGCCGAGCAGGTGCGGAAGAACGGAGAGGAACTGTGCCGCATCGGCGGCGCGGACGATCGTGGACATGCCGAGAGTCTGGGCGTGCGGGCGCGGGAGCTGCGCGTCGGCGGCGCCGTCGTGGACAACCCGCGACCCACTCGCTTCTGGGGAGGAGCCCGCACGCAGCGGCGTAGCATGGAGCCATGGACTCGTACTGGACCGCCGTCGCCTGGTCGCTCCTGCCGACCGTCGTCGTGCTGGGACTGTTCGTGTTCGTGCTGCGCGCCATCATCCGGATGGATCGCTCGGAGCGTCGGGTCTACGCGCGCATCGAGAACGAAGAACGCGCCAAGCGTGGCTTGCCGCCCGTCGGCGCTGCCGACACGGCGGGGCCCGACGCGCCTCGCGCCACCTGAGTCGCCCGTTCTCGATACGCTGAGCGGAGTCCGACAGCGGGGAGAGCGACGTGGATCAGACCGGATGGGCGCTCGCCTGGGTGATCCTGGTCTTCGTCACCGACGTCACCGTGCGCATCCTGGCGATCATCATCGTGCCTCGCAACCGCCGCCCGACGGCCGCGATGGCCTGGCTGCTGGCTATCTACTTCATCCCGATCATCGGTGTGCTGCTGTTCCTGCTGATCGGCAATCCTCGGCTGCCTCGCAAGCGCCGCAAGAAGCAGCAGCAGATCAACGACTACATCCGCACGACGAGTCACGGGCTCGACCTGGGCACCCTGCGCCCCGATCCACCGCAGTGGTTCGCACAGCTCGTCCGCCTCAACCGCAACCTCGGGGCGATGCCGCTGTCGGGCGAGAACGCCGCGACCATCATCTCCGGCTATCAAGACAGCATCGACGAGATGGCGGCGGCGATCCGTCAGGCGACCACGTACGTGCACGCCGAGTTCTACATCCTGCAGTGCGACGACACCACGGCCGGATTCTTCGATGCCCTCGAGGATGCCGTGAAGCGCGGCGTCGTCGTGCGGGTGCTGCTGGATCACTGGGCCAACCGTGGCAAGCCGTTCTACGCGCAGACGTGCCGGCGACTCGATGCGATGGGAGCGACGTGGCAGCTGATGCTGCCGGTGCAGCCGCTGCGCGGGAAGTACCAGCGTCCCGATCTGCGCAACCACCGCAAGCTGCTCGTCGTCGACGGCCACACCGCGTTCATGGGTTCGCAGAACGTGACCGACTCCACGTACAACCTGCGCAAGAACATCAAGCGGGGACTTCATTGGGTGGACATGATGGCGCGTCTGGAGGGGCCGGTCGTGGCATCGGTCAACGCCGTCTTCCTCAGCGACTGGTACAGCGAGACCGACGAGATCGTCGAGGGCATCGAGCTGTTCCAGGTGCACACCGGCAGCGGTGACCTCGACTGCCAGGTGATCCCCTCCGGCCCCGGGTTCGAGTTCCAGAACAACCTGAAGCTGTTCATGACGCTGCTGTTCTCCGCGCGCGAGAAGATCATCATCGTCTCGCCGTACTTCGTCCCCGACGAGGGGCTGCTGCTCGCCATCCAGACCGCCTGCCAGCGCGGCGTGCACGTCGAGCTGTTCGTGTCCGAAGAGGGCGATCAGGCGATGGTCTACCACGCGCAGCGCAGTTACTACGAGGCGCTGCTGCGCGGCGGGGTGAAGATCTGGATGTACAAGAAGCCGTTCATCCTGCACTCCAAGTCGATGTCGATCGACGACGAGGTCGCGGTGGTCGGCTCGAGCAACATGGACATGCGCAGTTTCGGTCTGAACCTCGAGATCTCCCTCCTCGTGCGGGGCGAGGACTTCGTCTCGCAGCTGCGCGCCGTCGAAGACGAATATCGGGCGCTGAGCCGCGAGCTGACGCTCGAAGAGTGGCAGCAGCAACCGCTGCGCTCCACGGTGCTCGACAACCTCGCCCGACTCACCTCCGCACTGCAGTAAGCGGCACCTCGCTGGCCGCGGGCAGTGCTCGCCGTCGTGGATGGCGGCGGCGCGGCATCCGGGGCGACCGCGACGCTCTCCGGCGGCGACGCGCAGTTCGCCACTCCCGTCATGATCCCCATCGCGGGCTGAGTCCCGCCGGGCGCGCCTCGGACGCCGCCACGCGAAGTCCGCAGAAAGCGACGTACTCCGCATCCGTTTCGGCGGATGCGTGCGGAGCACGCGAGATTCTGCGGAGTTCGTGAGCCGGTGCGCCGACGGCGAACACGGGCATACCGGCATTCGCTGGTCGTTACCCTCGACGTAAGCGCACCAGAGAACCGTGCGCCTGAGGAGTGTCGACGAATGTTCGAGAGATTCACGGACCGTGCCCGTCGTGTGGTCGTCCTCGCCCAAGAAGAGGCGAAGATGCTCAACCACAACTACATCGGCACCGAGCACATCCTGCTCGGTCTCATCCACGAGGGCGAGGGCGTCGCCGCCAAGGCGCTCGAGAGCCTGGGGATCTCGCTGGACGCCGTCCGCGAGCAGGTCCAGGACATCATCGGCCAGGGCCAGCAGCAGCCGACCGGCCACATCCCCTTCACGCCGCGCGCGAAGAAGGTGCTCGAGCTGAGCCTGCGCGAGGCGCTGCAGCTCGGCCACAACTACATCGGCACCGAGCACATCCTGCTCGGCCTCATCCGCGAGGGCGAGGGCGTCGCCGCACAGGTGCTGGTCAAGCTCGGCGCCGACCTCAACAAGGTGCGCCAGCAGGTCATCCAGCTGCTCAGCGGCTACCAGGGCAAGGAGCCCGCGGGTGTCGCCGCCGGCGCGGGCGAGCAGAACCAGCAGGCCGCCCAGGGCGGTTCGGCCGTGCTCGACCAGTTCGGCCGCAACCTCACGCAGGCCGCGCGCGACAACAAGCTCGACCCCGTCATCGGGCGCGAGAAGGAGATCGAGCGCGTCATGCAGATCCTGTCGCGCCGCTCGAAGAACAACCCGGTCCTCATCGGCGAGCCCGGCGTCGGCAAGACCGCCGTCGTCGAGGGTCTCGCCCAGGCGATCGTGAAGAACGACGTCCCCGAGACACTGAAGGACAAGCAGGTCTACTCGCTCGACCTCGGCTCGCTCATCGCCGGTTCTCGCTATCGCGGTGACTTCGAGGAGCGCCTGAAGAAGGTCACCAAGGAGATCCGCACGCGCGGCGACATCATCGTCTTCATCGACGAGATCCACACCCTCGTGGGTGCGGGCGCTGCCGAGGGCGCAATCGACGCGGCCTCGATCCTGAAGCCGCTGCTGGCCCGCGGCGAGCTGCAGACGATCGGCGCCACGACGCTCGACGAGTACCGCAAGCACTTCGAGAAGGATGCTGCGCTCGAGCGCCGCTTCCAGCCGATCCAGGTCGCCGAGCCGAGCCTGCCCCACGCGATCAACATCCTGAAGGG
>NZ_MKRU01000049.1:0-12149 GCF_001897985.1 Microbacterium sp. 69-7
ACCCTCGAACGACGAGTCCGTGCGGCGCTCAACCTCACTCCGCTCGGCTTCGTCCAACGGCTTCGCATCGAACGAGCTCGGCACCTCTCAGCAACCACGGACCTCACCTCCGCCGAGATCGCGCTACGGGTCGGCTACGCGAACGCCGAGACTCTGCGCTCCCTCCTGCGTAGGGAGCGACGCCGTTCCTGACCTATCGCAATGCATGTAGCCGGTGTGCTAGTGCTCGACTGGAACCACCTCTCAGCACGTCGCGTTGACGCTCCCGCGTCGCCCCTGGACGACACACTCGACACGCCCGCAGCACAGGCCATGTGATGTGTCCCGGCTTCGCGGACGGTCGGGGTTGGGTGGCTGTGATGTCGCTGCGTTCTCGTCGAGAGGATCAGCAGACCCGATCAGAGCCGATTGGGATAGGACGCGAAGGCGGTCAGGTCAGGGCGGCCGAAGCCGGCCGGCGGGGTAGCGTCGGTCACGTCGAGGTCTTTCGGATGGATGGCGTAGAAACCTCCATCGTCGGTAGATCTCGACGTCTATCTGCGGCCCGACGCGCCCGGCCGACCTACACCCTCATCTGGGAAGAGCCTGGTTTGGCGCAGGCACCGGTCAGATCTACATCGCCGACGCACTGAGGCATCGCAAGAGAGCTACAGGAATGTCATGTCTCAGTCTCAGAGCGGAGACGGAGGAATTTGAAATCGCGCCGTTGGTAATCGAGGTCAACTGAAACCGCGTGATCCTGCGGGTTCTGACCTCGCCGGCATCCGCTTCGATCAGGTCAGTTCGGTTCGATTCGTGGCAGAAACGTGGCAGTGATCGACGGGCGTTGCTGTGGCCGCGGGCCGCCTTCAACGCGCGATCTGAGCCTACGCCGACTCGGCTTCAGTCATCATGTCGACGGCTTCGATCATTCCGTACCTGTCTCGCAGAGTCTCGAGAATCTCGCCGACGGCGAGCGTCGCGCCGTAGCGGCCAGACCGGCTCGCGATCTCGTGCACCGCGGCGAGCGCGAGCCGCGGGTTGAGCCCGACAGTGTTCTTCGCGAACTCCCTGGCGCTGAGCACCTGGATGCCCGGCGGAATCCGGTCGGCGGGGAAGCCCGAAAGTACCCTCGAGCGGTTGCCACCCATCAACTTCTGCGTCGGCGAACTCTCGGCGCATCGCGGCAATGAGGGTCGCGGCGCGGCGGGCAGCCTCCGCTACAGGCATCCCACGCTTCACAAGCTTGGCTTCCTCGTGGAACTGGAGTTCGTCGAGAATCGCCGAACTCCATGTGGGCCGGTAGGTGCCCTCGATGGCGAGGGAAAGAAGGAAGTCGCGCTGCAGGCTCGGCCACAGCACGCTCGTGTCGAGAGTGGCCGTGAACATAGCGCAATCCTGTCAGGCGACGATCTCAGGCTCGGACGGCCCGCTTCGCTGCGACTGCCTTCCGGGCCGCTTTGAGGTCCTCGAGCGTCTGCTCGATGTTGTCTTCGTCGAGGGTGTCGCGCGTGGCGGCGAGCATGTCGTACTGGCGAGCGCGGCGTCGCTCCCGGTACGCGAGGAGATCCGCGAGGATGACGCGGCGGTGCGTGCCGGCCTTCTCGAACGGGATCTCACCTTCGTCGAGCAGCTTCACGACTGTCGGGCGGCTCACGTTCAGCAGATCCGCCGCCTGCTGGGTGGTGAGCCGTGTCGCCTGCGGCACGACGGACACCGCCAGCCCGCTCTGCATCGCGTCCACGATCTTGCGGAGCGCGAGGTAGACCTCTTCCGGAAGCTCCACCTGGTCTCCTGGGCGTGCGCCCGCGAGGAAGTACCGCGGTTCGGGATGAGCTCGACCGGCGGCCTCGTGAGCGGTGAGGAAGTCCAGCACAGGAGCGAGCTGGTCGCCCCTACTAGGGAGGTACGTTTCTTCAATAACGGCAGCGCGAGCCACGGGAATCCCCCCAATACACGTGAACGCAGGAGATTGCGTTTGTTGCGATTAGAGTAGCACGCGCCGTCGACTCAGTCGCAGGGACGGCGACATCGCTCGACTTTTGCGTCGAGATCCTGATCAGGTGTTGCGCGTCAGCCATCTCCGCCTCAGGTCCTCGAGCGTGCGGACTCCGACCGCGTGGACACGCGCGGTGCCCGAGCGGGCGCAGTCCACCGCGACGAGCGCACGCGGCGCCACGTGACCGGTCGGCCAGGATTGATCGTCCGCTTTCAGCCGATAGATGACAAGGCGGCCATCGGCGTCGTCCACCAGACCGGCCTCATCGATGACGTCTTCAAGGCCGCCGCCACGAAGGTAACCGTGCGCCATGTCCGATCGCCCGACCAGATGCTCTCCCAGCGCCTCGAGCGCCGACCTGGGCGGATCGGTGTTGCTCCTCAGGGGTCCGGCACATTCCGGCCCCCTCACTCGCGCCTGCCTGCGCGTGCCACTTGAGAGAAGCGGCCGCCATCCGGGCAGATCGCGGATGAGGATCGCGCGGTGGCATCCTGGACGGATGTCTTTGGCTCGCGACATCCCGAAAGTCCTCGCCTCGTTCCGCACGACCAGACGCGACATGTGGGACTGGGGAGCGGTGAACAGCTACGCGTTCGAAGCCGAACTCGGGGCGTCGCTGCTGGCGGACATGGCCGACGACTACGGCGCCGAGGGTGTGATCCCCGTCGTGCAGAAGGCGATCGCGAGCACCCTCCGGGTCCTCATGCGCTCAGACGACTCCGGCGGACTCATCCAACTCGTCATCCGGCAGCTACTGAACCTGCACGCCGAGCTGTGCACGCAGAGCCCGCCCGCCCCGGCGGTGCTGAGCGGGTGGATCCAGAAACAGCAATTCGGCGAACTCGGCGAGTACTTCTCGGTCGACGTCGTCGACTACGCGGACGCCCTCGGCGCCGCGGGCATCGCAAGGTTCGAAGCGCACCTCGACAAGCGGCGCCAGGCGCTGACCACACCCTTCGACGGGCGCCCAGACGCGGAGTTCACCCACGATGACGAGTGGCACGCCCGCCACGCCGTCCTCTACAACCTGCAACGCCTCGCCGTCCTGCACGGTGACGAGGAGGCGATCGTCCGCACTCACGGCGGAGACATGCCACGCGCACACCTGCACGCCGCCGCCGCCGAAGCACTCCGCGAGGCAGGACTGCCGGGCCGCGCGACCGTCATCGCACACGAGGGCATGACCCTCCCCGGCGGAGCGCACCAACAGCAGGAGTGCGGCGAGCTCTGGGCGGCGCTGGCCATCGAGACAGGTGCAGACGCCGCGGACGCGGCATCCGAGGTGTTCGAACGATGGCCCACAGCGAGCAACGCGGAAGCGTTGCAGGCCGCCTCAGGACAGAACTGGCCAGCGATCCGCGAGCACGCGATCGAGCGGATGCGCGAACGCCCCTGGGAGCTGATCGCGTACCTGACAGATTCCGACGACCTCGCGCGCGCATGGACCGAAGCGCTCCGAGCATCCGCGAACAGCAAGTCACTCCACGCGTCGCAGTGGGACGACCTCGTCGGCCGATACAGCAAGATCGACCCCGTGGCCGTGCTCCCCGTCATGGCGCAGCTCATCGACGACCGCCTCATCGAGGCGAACACCCGCGCCTACCCCGGCGCCGTGCGAAGGATGACGAAACTACGCGCCGCGGCCCGCGCCGCCGGACGCCCCGAGATCGCCGACGACTACCTCGCTGACGTACGCCGCCGCAACGCCCGGCGCCCGTCCCTGATCAAGCGAATGGATGCCGCCGGACTCTGACCCATCAGACCCGTCGCGATTGCAACCGCTCGGAGGAGACGGAGGGATTTGCACTCTCCGGCTCGCGCTCACGCGGGAGAAACGGCGAGTCGAACGACCGCGCGGCGAGCAGAAAGCTACGTAAGACCGCACATGATCGCCAGAATGCTCAACACCAACCACGACCGCAACGCGGCAGAAATGGCAGATTTCGTGGCAGTACCGGAACGAAACAGCCTCTGATCAGGCATTTTCAGAGCGGAGACGGAGGGATTTGAAATCGCGCCGATGGCAATCGAGGTCAACGGAAACCGCATGATTCCGCGGCTTCTGACGTCGCTGGCATCCGGTTCGATCAAGTCAGTTCGGTTCGATTCGTGGCAGAAACGTGGCACGAATCTCCCGCCCTCAGAGCTCCTGGAGCGCGGGGTTGGCCTCGATCACGGGCAGCAGCCTCTCGGTCTGGACGAAGAAGCGAGCCGCGTCGGGACCGATCGCGTGACACACGCTCCGCATGTCTCGACGGACCTTGCGGAGATCGTATCGATGCAGTGGTTCGAGGTGAGCGACACGGTTGCGTAAGCCGTGGACGTTGGCGACACGGGCGACGATGCTGTCTGCTGACCAGTCGCCGGGCCACGCCGGGAACGCGTTCTTGATGGCGACCGTCCACAGCTTCTGCTTCGACTTGTTCGACTTCGACGGGAGGAGATAGCGCCACACTCCCAACGACATTTGAGCCAGCACGTCATCATGACTCACCGGCCGGCCGTGGTCCGCGGCGATGCGTCTCGCTCGCGTTGCAGCCTTCGACAGCTCGCTCTGGTTCATTGCCCGAAGTAAGTAAGGATGGGGGCGTAACAACCAGTCGGACGTCCCGGCCATCCCGTCGTTCCAGAGGCGCAGCTCGCGATCGATGGCGTTGCGCAGGACGAGCTCGAAGACATGGATCGCCTCCATCGCGGCGCCCGAAGCGCGCACATTCCACTCGAACAGTTCGTGCGCGCGAACTATGTCACCGCCGGCGTCAGCGAGAATCCGCTGCACCCGGGCGTCGCCGACGAATCGGGAACTCACAGGCTCGATCGGCGACACACAGGCTAGACTAGACGCACAAACACCGGACGCTTCGCGGATCGGTGCTTACACATAAGGGGCCCGGCGCAAGCCGAGGCCCCTTATCCTTTGCGCCGACCGGGAGTCGCTAAATCTCAAGCCGCGCGAGTGCGTAGTCCCACGGGATTCGTTCCTGCTCGAGACGGATGTTCCCCTCGGCGCTCAGCGATTGGAGTGTTGCGCGTTCATCGCGCGTGAGCCGATCGAACACCCCGACGTTCGGATCGGGATCGACGCCCCAGAGGTCGCGGTGGTCGAACAGCGTAGCCATCTCCATCAGCGCCGACGTCGCATCCACTCCCCTGGCTCGGAGCCGGTTCAGGATGGCGAAACCATGCGAGTCCAGATCCCCCCAGTACGTCACGGTCTGAGCCCAAGGCAGACGGGCAACAAGGTCGACGCGGTGGCCACCGCCGTGGACTGCGACCGCTCCAGACACGTCCGGCATCGCGAGTACAGTGGCGAGGTTCTCGAACACGAACACCCGCTCGGGGCGGATCTGACTTGCGCCGAGGTCGTCGACCGGCGCCGACACATCGGTGAGTCCATGGAAGGAGAGCGACGGATCGAGAACGCGGAGCCGCACGAGCGGTGATGGCTCGCGAAAGCCGAGCCCGGTCGCGCCGGTTCCGGCCCGATGCAACGCCTCCACGAGGCCGATGCGAGATTCGATCCATTTCGTGTGGATGCCGCGGATCGGCAACTCCCGCACCAGGCGACCGGATTCTGGGTTCTCGCGCAACCACTCCAGCACATCGACGAGCCGTTCGAAGTCGCCACCGTCGAGATCAGCGATGGCGCGCGCATGGGTGCGGAGCACCGAATCGGCGCCGGACCCGGCCAGTCCCCGGAGCGCGTCAAGTCGCGACACGAGAACCTGCCAGACATCTCGCTCGCCGGCGATCCGAGCGATCGCGTCCGAACCGCGCAACACAGCGCGGACGGGGACTTCCTGCGATCCGATGCGTGGCCACTTGCGGACGGCCCACTCGATCTCGACCGACGGATCGGCGCTCAGTCCGCGCCAGGAGTCGACCCACCGTCGTACCTGTTCGAGGTCGCGCAGCGCCTCGCGCTCTGTCGGCGGATGCAGCGATACGTCGAGCACGGCATCGGTCTGCTGATCGGCAGCCCAGGTGCGCGCCTCGCGGTCGAAGAGCTTCTTCGCTCGCGCGCGCACATCGGCCGGGGTGACGGACGTAGTCACGCGTGCTGCTCCGCGTGCGGTGGATGTGGGGCCTCCGGCCCCCCGACCGAGAACACGACGTTCGCGAGCCGCGACAACTTGCGGTCGGGGTTCGACACCGACGTGATCGCGCCCACGTAGGGTTCGAGAGTCTGCAGAAGCTTCTGCGGCGTGGCGAGGATCATGTGGAAGCCGAACTCGCGGAACACCTCCATCGCGTTGCGCGTGTATCGGCTGTCGGCCTTATCGAACGCCTCGTCGAGCACGATGGAACCGAACTTCGGGACGTCGTCCTCCTCCTCTGTCAGCTGATACCGCAGCGCCGCGGCGAGGCAGAAGATGACGAGCTTCTGCCGCTGCCCGCCCGACAAGCCCTCGGCCGAGTCGTACACGCGTGTCACGCGGCCGGTGGGGTCCTTCTCGCGAGCGAGGAAGCTCACGTGAAGCCTGGTGTCGAGCACACGGCCCCGCCAGTCCATGTCGACGCGGTCCTTCGATCCGAGGCGACCGATGACCCGCTGCAGGACGTCGAAGCGCTGCTCAGCACCGGAGGCCGACTCATCCGACCAATTGCCCTCGACGATGCGACGCAGGTCGGTGAGGAACTCGTCGACCTCCGGCGTACGCGTGGTCTTCACATCGATCTCGAGGAAGCGGTCCGCTCCCTCGAACGGCGACCGCCCGAGGGAGGCGTTGACGGGAAGGATGCGTTCGCGGATGAGGCCTGGGGCGTCCCGGAGATCACTGAGCAGGTGCGCGATGACATCCTGCGATCGCTCCCGCAACAGCTTGCGGAACTGCGCCTCCTTCTCGGGCAGCCCGCGCGCGAGGATGCCCTCGCGCAACTCTCGGTAGCCGTAGCGGTCGCGGATGTCGGCGGTGAGCTCGGCGGATGCAGCCGGCCAACCGAGCCGGAACTCGGCGGCACGTCCGGCGAACCGCGCCTCCGCGTCGGCTGCGCGAGCTGCCGCGGCATCCTTCTCCTTCGAGAGCGCCGACTGCACTCTCCGCGCGACTTCGTCCACCGTTTCGAGGCTCACGGAGCGCCGCTCGGCTCGGAAGCGCGCGTCCAGGGCATCCATGATCGCCTCGTCGACGACCTCGGGCGCGGCCGCCTCGAGCTCCGCGATCTGCAACGCGATGGCCTCCACTCGCTGGCGAGCGACAGCGTTCTCGCCGATGGCTCGTGCGTGAGCCGCGTTCGCCTCCTCCAGTCGGTGCGTCGCCCGTTCTGCGAGCTCCTGCGCCTCGCGGAGTGTGCCGGACGCGTCGGTGAGCGTTCGGAGTTCGTCGCGACGAGCGGCGGTGACCGCCGCGGCGGATCCGAGGTCGATGTCCGTCCAGGTGAACGTCGACACGCGCGCGAAGGCGTCGCGGCGGGTGAGTGCGTCCTGCCGGCGAGCGTCGGCCTCGGCATCTCGGGCCGCCGCCCGCTCCATCGCGGCCGTCGCGTCGCGATGACGAGCCAGCAACGCGTCGAGCCGCGCTTCGGTGTCGCCGCCCAGCACCCACCGTGTAGCGTCGCCGACATCGTGACGGTCGTCCTTCTCGTACCTGCGCGAGTTGCGCTTGACGAGGCCGCCGATCGTGACACCGCGCTCGACGTCCTCGAGTTCGTCGGGGTGCGAGACGCAGGCGTAGTCGAACTCGGTGGCCAGGCGCCTGCGGAGGTAGGCGCCGAACGGTCCATCGCTCACCTCGAGGCGGTGGACGAGCGACCGCGCATCCTTGGGGCGGCGCGGCTCATCGACGGCGTGCGGCACCGCTTCGATGACGAGGCGCACACCGAGCGCGCGCGAGTCGGCGGCGCGCCGTGCCGGTGCGAGATGCTCGTCGCGGACGAGCAACGTCGTCGACAATGAAGCCAGTACACGCTCCGCCGCGCCGCGCCAGGGGGCATGCTGTTCGGCGACCGAGATGAGCTCCCCGGCGAAAGGCAGGGCAGCTGCCGGAACGCCGACCGCCTGAGCGATGAACCGCCGCGCTCTCAACAGCTTCTCGTCGAGATTGCTCCGGTGATCTCGCAGTGACTGGATCTGCTTCGTGACCTGGTCCAGCGCCCGGCGCGTCTGGCTCGCGGCATCGCGCACGTCGTGCGACACCGCGGCGATGTCACGCGCCGCCTCGGTGACGGCTGCCGCGAGCATCTCCGCGAACTGCTCGGCGTCGTCGGGCATCGGAGCCCCGATGCGAGAGAGTTCAGCTGTCAGCTGGGCGCGATACTGCGCGATGATCTCCTCGTCGCGCTGTGCGCTGTCGATTCTCTCCTGCAACAGCTCGACGCGCGCGCCGCCCTCGTCCCGGACACGCGCCTTCGTGCTCTCCACCGCCTCGGCCGCCAGCCGCTGCTCGCGCACGGCGTCGCCGAGCCCGCTGTCGGCGCGCGCCAGCCCGGCACGTGCCGGCGCCACGGCGTCCTTCGCGAGCCGCAGCTTGAGTGCCGAGGTGAACGGCTCGACCGCATCGTGCAGGCCCGCGATCGCCGACGTCTCGGCGCTGGCCGCGTCGAACGCCGTGATCGCCTCGTCGACCCTACGCAGCGCATCGGCCTGCTTCCGCAGATCGACTACGTGCCGGTGCGCGGCGTCGAGCTCCGTGAACTGTTCGACGGCTGTCTCGGCGCGCGCGAAGGTGCCCGGCTGGTCGAGCATGAACCCACGGAACAAGGCGTCGAGGGTACCCAGATTCTTCGCCGACTGGGTTTTGTGCAGAAGTTGGAGCGTTGCGTCTCCCCGGAACCCGAACTCGCGGATGACCCGCTCATGGAAGCGCCCGTGCCGTCCACCCGTGGTGATCAGCGCATCTGGGAAGGCCTTCGACATGCGGCGAGCGTCGATGCCGCCCTCGACGTGCGGCTTCATGTCGAGAAGCCGCACCTGACCGCGGGCGAAGACCCTCGCATCCTTCAGCGCGCTCGGTTCGGTGCGCGTGCCGGGCGCATGGAAGACCCGCAGCAGGACGACGGGTTCGTTACGGAGGTCCTCGTATCGCAGCAGGATTCCGCTCCATGTCGCCTTCGCTCGCAAGTAGCTCGTCGTGGCCCGATCAGCGGTCTCGTCTGCTTCCTTGCTCCATGCCCCGCGCACGTAGCTCATGAGGGTGCGATCGCTGGTGCGCGAGGAGCCGTCTTGGGCCGCGGCGTTGAGCCTCAGCCACCGGTCCGGGGTGTAGACGGCGGCGATCGCGTCGAGGAGTGAGGACTTGCCGGAGCCGGATGCGCCCGTGAAGAGATGTCCGGCACGCGCGACGTCCACGGCGACGTGGCCGGCGAAAGTGCCCCAGTTGACGATTTCAATCTGGGCGAGGCGCCATTGACCGGGCCTCGTCGGATCGGTCTCCGGCCTGTCGACGGGGAAGCTCAGCATCGTCATTCGGTTTCGTCCTCGGGATCCGGCGAGACGGCAGCGACATCGACCGCACCCTCGCGCGCGATCCGCTGATACTCCGCGGTGATCGCGCGGATCTGGTCGGCGTCGACGAGAAGACGGAGCACGGGTGAGATCTCGGCACGATCATCGCCAGCGGCGTGCAGCACGCGCAACTTGTTCTGCATCTTGTTCCACGACGAGTTGACGCGGCTCGCGAAGTCCTTCTCGTCCCGATCCGGCGTGCGGAACACGGCGAGCTGTTCGAACACCTCCGCCTGCCCGACGATGACACGGCCTCTCCCCTCCTCGCTCAGCAAGGTCTGGCGCAGGATGAGCAGCATCGCGGTGTCGAGGAACGTGAGCGACTCGGACCGCACGGCGTTCGGGGCGTTATCGGCGGGCGCATTGCGGACGAACGCGAACTCGTTGTCACGATCGATGACCAGTTCGAGGAACAGGTCGGCGAGCCGCGAGCGGATGACGGCCTCGTCGGTGAGCAGCACAGCCCAGAGTTGCGCCTCGCGCGCTCCGGAGAGGTACGGGCCGCGCACCAGACGCAGCAAGACCCGCCGCGTGCGGTCGGGGAGGTCGCCGGCGTCGCCGCGCCAGAGGCCGGTGTGCTCGTCGATGACGACATCCGAGGTGGACTGTTCGGTCATATCACCGCTCCTGTGAATCGGTGCGCGGCGACGATTGCCGCACGCGCGACTCCGTCGGCGCCCTGCCACGACAGAATCTCCGGATCATCGTCGACGGTCCCCTGTTCCGCGGCGATCGACAGCAGCCCGATCACGCTTCCGACCCCCTGCGTCGCGGGGTACCGAACAAGGACGTCCGCGACCGTGCATGACGCGACCTCTGCGAGCACGTCGTTGACGTTGCGAGTGAGCTCGTCGAAGTCGATCTCCGTCTCGCGAGCGATCGCACGCAACTCCTCGAGGCTCGCAAGCGAGGCTGTCTGCGTGACGACCTCTTCGGTGGCGCCGAATTCGGCGGGATCATGAAGGTCCATCGCCCCCACGCTCGACATCGCGACAGCCGAGAGATCCAGAGTGAGAGACGTCAGCTGCCATGGCCGCGTGTGAGTGGCGGCTTCCACCCCCGCGTGCTGAGCCTCCCGCAGCAGCGTCCTCAAAACCCGGTCCCGCTGGTAATCCTGCGACTGCACGTAGCGGCGAAGCGCGCGCGCGAAGAGCGTGATGACGTCATGGATCTCGGCGCTTCGGCCTTTGAGCGTCGTGAGGAAGGAGCGCAGCACGCGGCGCTCACCCGAGGTGAGATCGCGAGCGAACCCGCGGTCCAGGATGCGGCGAACGTCGGCCTCGAAAGCTGCGCCGAGCGCAGGATCGAGGACGAGTTGGGAGAACGCAGCAAAGCTGCGGCCGGCATCCGAATCGGAGATGTGGTCGATGCCGCGGAAGACCTCGTCGACAACAGACGCTTGAGAGACATCGGACTCGACGATCTTCGCCCGCAGCGACGTGTTCAGGGTCTCGAACTCGGCACGCACCCGGGCGAAGTCGTCCGGAACGTCCGCAGCCTGCGCCAGCACATCGCGGACACGTTCGAGCGCCCGGTCTTCATCGATCGCCGCTTCGTCGCCCGAGCGGAGGCTCTCGATCCGCCGCTCGATCGCTTCGATCTCCTCCTCGAGCAGGGCGATACGTGCCGAGACGTCCGGATCCGTGTCGATCGCGAGACGGCGCACCTGCGCGGCCAGGCTCGCGAGCCGAGACTCGGTCACACTCGAACGCGGGGCGGCGCGACCCTGGAGGAATCGGATGCCCGCAATGGC
Organism: Microbacterium sp. 69-7; assembly: GCF_001897985.1. Lineage (NCBI taxonomy): Bacteria > Bacillati > Actinomycetota > Actinomycetes > Micrococcales > Microbacteriaceae > Microbacterium > Microbacterium sp. 69-7. The sequence continues at coordinate 11,176 of NZ_MKRU01000049.1, forward strand.
GTCCGGCGACAGCTCGAGCGTCTCCCCGCGCGCTTCAGATGACGGCCGGCGCACCAGGAACTCGGCCGACCTCCACTCTGCGCAGTATCCCTTCGCCGACAGAGGAAGAGTCATGCCCTGCCCGCGCAGCCTCTCGAGGTCGACGTCGATCCGCTCGTACAGCTCCTCCGCGTCGACCCGGCGCTCGTCTCCGCCCAGATGAACACCCAGAAGACCGGCGATGATCGGTGCACTGTCGGCGCGCAGCAGCTTCCACGCGGCGTCGCGCTCGACGAGCCGAGCGAGCTCGAGAATCTGGGCGACAGCGGGCACGTGTCCATTCTGGAGGAGTGCGCCGACATTAGCTGACGTCGCCGCCCGCGGTGACCTTCCGGCGTGTCACCCGATCATGTAGACCAATCCGCGACCATCCTCCGCGAGCGCAGTGACGAACTCTTTAGCACGTTCGAGGAAGTCGGTCACATATCGGATCTCATCTTCCGGATCCGCACCGAACGGGCTTCGCCAGTCGACCGCCCAGGCCCGCACCCGAGACTCGTCGAACGCACAGAGGTCGTCGCGGATCGCTGGCACCTCCTCCGGCATGATCGTTCTGACCCACGGATCCCAGCCCATGCCCCGCATGGCGACGCGCCCTTCGAACATGCGGTAAGCCGGCCCCGCGCCGCGAGCATCCAACGTCGGATAAGTGAGCGACTGCAAAGCGGACCATGCCTTGTCGAGGTAGAGCATGTCACTCTTCGGCGACGTCTGCTCGAACGTGGTGACGCTCACGCTGGCGTGCGGCTCCATTCCCCACGCGTCCGCGAGCGGATCGCTCGACAGAATGCTGTGCGGGTCATCGATGGCCTGCTGAGTGAGTTCGGCGTCAAAGGCATATGCGTAGTAGCGGATTCCCATGCCGCCAAGCATCACGGTCCGGCCGTCGTCGCGATCACGCTCGGCGGCCAGCTGGGGACAACTCGCGTGAAACT
>NZ_MKRU01000050.1:0-12007 GCF_001897985.1 Microbacterium sp. 69-7
TGACACTGCTGCGGGAGTGTCCACCCAAGGACGATCTACATCCGACGCTGACAACCACGTACGACCACACATGACTACAGATAACCAGCGCCGCATCCGCGGGCTGCCACCGGCTCCTGCGCGAGGCGGGCGCGGTCTGTGTGACCTCCGCCGCCGATGCGTGGGAGCTCTTGGGGATCTCTGGCGACACAGCCGACGAGCCTGATCCCGGCGACGGCGGGCGTACCGATGAGCGCACGCGAGTACTGGACGCGCTGAGCGGTCGTCGGGCGCGTGCGACCACGGAGGTCGCGCGCCTGTCGGGCCTCTCCGTCGCTGAGGCGAGCGGGATCCTTGCGCTACTCGAACTGGATGGACGTGTCGAGCGCAGCGGCGACGGATGGCGACGCCGGTCTGAGCCGCGACCCGCGCGACTGTGGTGACGAGCGGTGCCATGCGAACCGCGGTGCGAGCCACGCACTGCGGTGTGCCGCCCGCCGCGCACCCTCGAGACGAGGGATGCTGGTCTGGTGAGACTCTCCGAAGCAGCCGACGCCTACACGCGCGAGCTCTCGGACGTACGGCGGCTGTCCGCGGCGACGGTGCGCGCGTACGCGGGGGATCTGCGCGATCTCGTCGCGGTGATCGGAGACCGCGATCTGGCGGATGTCGATCTGGAGCATCTGCGGGAATGGCTGTGGACCGCGACACGACGCGGCGACGCACGGGCGACACTCGCGCGGCGCACAGCAGCCGTGCGCGGCTTCTTCGCGTGGGCTCGGCAGACGGCGCGCCTCGAGGTCGACCCTGCGCTGCGACTGGTGGCCCCGCGCCGGGGGCGCTCCTTGCCGAAGGTGGCGACCGCGCCCGCCATGACCGCCGTGCTGACGGATGCCGAGACGCGCGCGCACGGCGGCGATGCCATCGCGTTGAGGGACGCCGCGCTCGTCGAACTTCTCTACGCCTCCGCTCTTCGCGTGTCCGAACTCTGCGGGACGGATGTCGACGACATCGATCGCGAGCGCCGCACGGTCCGTGTCGTGGGTAAGGGCAGCAAGGAGCGTGTCGTGCCGTACGGCGCTCCTGCCGCTCACGCTCTCGACGCCTATCTGGCGCGCGGTCGTTGCGTGCTCGTGGGACGCGGCTCCGGAACGGCGGCGCTGTTCGTCGGAGCCCGCGGCGCACGGCTGGGCGCGCGTTCCGCCTACGACGTCGTCTCGCGCGTCGTCTCCCCGACGGTCGGGCAGAGCGTCGGTCCTCACACGCTGCGCCACTCAGCGGCCACTCATCTGCTCGACGGCGGCGCCGACCTGCGCACCGTGCAGGAGATGCTCGGTCATGCCAGCCTCGGAACCACCCAGATCTACACACATGTCTCGGCGGAGCGACTGGCGGCCGCCTACCGGCAGGCGCATCCTCGCGCGTGAGTGCGCCGCGGGCCTGCTCTCGTGAAGACCCGCGCGCCCGCTGTCGATGCCGCCGTCATCGCGGCGTCTGTGCTCACCGGCTGTCCAGATGAGGCCGCCAGCGTCGCCGGCCACACCTATCCCGGCTGTTGAGCGGGCTCGCAGCACGGAAGCAGTACGGCCCGCGGCACCTCGCCCAACAGCCGCAGCGGATTGAGATAGACGTCGTCTCTCCGCGCTCCCAGGTGGATCTCGCCGGGCGTCGTGTGACCGCCCGTCGCCACGGTGCCCACCTGTTCACCCCGTTGCACACTCGTCCCCACCGGCACGATCGCGCTGACGGGCTCCATCGTCGAGACCAGTCCATCGCCGTGGTCGATCGTGATCAGCGGTCGATCGACGACGACGCCGGCGAAGGCGACGACGCCGTCGTCGGGAGCCCGTACGTCCGCACCGACTGCGCTGGCCAGATCGATGCCCCGGTGTCCGAGGCCGTATGCATGAGCGGGCGCTCGGTAGGCGACCGTGATGCGCGGCGGCGAGACCGGCCACGACCACCGCGCAGACGCCGCGCCGGCGGACCCACTCGCCGGCCGCAGCTCATGCCCGTCCGCCCCGGCGGCACCGGATGCACCGGAGACGACGGCGAGGGTCACCGCCAGCACCGTGCCTGCCACCCGAATCACGCGTTTCACCATGCGACGTTGTCGATCTGCGTTCATCGCTCCACCCTCGCGGCCGCCTTCCACCCACGGCGGCCGCGACGGGCATCTGTGGGCGGCCGACGTCAGCGAGCGTCGGGGGAGGAGGCGCTGCGGCTGATACACTGGCTGAGCACCCCGCTGGTCGGGGTGACTCCGCGTGCCCACAGCGGCCCCGTCCCCGGACGGATTCCGCGGCATCCACACCTCGAGGTCTCACCGCCACAGCGGTGAGCGGGTGTGCGCCGGGCACCAGGCGCTCGGGCCGATCGGCCCACGCGATCAACCCAAAGAGAAGGAGAACGGCCATGGCCGTCGTCACCATTCGCCAGCTGCTCGACAGCGGCGTCCACTTCGGACACCAGACCCGCCGGTGGAACCCGAAGGTCAAGCGCTTCATTCTGACGGAGCGCTCCGGCATCCACATCATCGACCTGCAGCAGTCGCTGGGGTACATCGACAAGGCGTACGAGTACGTCCGCGAGACGGTCGCGCACGGCGGCACCATCCTGTTCGTCGGCACCAAGAAGCAGGCGCAGGAAGTCATCGCCGAGCAGGCGACGCGCGTCGGCCAGCCGTACGTCAACCAGCGCTGGCTCGGTGGCCTCCTGACCAACTTCTCGACGGTCAGCAAGCGCCTCGCCCGCATGAAGGAACTCGAGGAGCTCAACTTCGAGAACCCCGCCGACAGCGGCTTCACGAAGAAGGAGCTCCTGCTGAAGAAGCGCGAGCTCGACAAGCTGCACAAGTCGCTCGGCGGTATCCGCAACCTCACCAAGACGCCCTCGGCGATCTGGATCGTCGACGCCAAGCGCGAGCACCTCGCCGTCAGCGAGGCGCAGAAGCTCGGCATCCCCGTGATCGGCATCCTCGACACGAACGCCGACCCCGACGAGTTCCAGTTCCCGATCCCGGGCAACGACGACGCGATCCGCTCGGTGGGCCTGCTCACGCGCATCATCGCCGACGCCGCCGCGGAGGGCCTCATCCAGCGTCACCAGCCGACCGACGAGTCCGCCGACGCCGAGCCCCTCGCCGACTGGGAGCGCGAGCTGCTCGAGACGCCCGTCGTCACCGACGTCGCCGAGGTCGAGACCATCGCCACCGAGTCGGCCGCCGATGTCGCGGGCGCCGAGGCCAAGGCCGAGGGCGACGCCGCAGCGACCGCTGCCGAGTAAGACCACTTCTCCGGTGCGGAGCCGCTCCTGACGGGCGGCTTCGCGCCGGCATCCCACGAGAACTCACGACACGCAAGGAGCCACCACCCATGGCAAACTTCACCATCGCCGACATCAAGGCCCTGCGCGAGCAGCTCGGCACGGGCATGGTCGACACCAAGAAGGCGCTCGAGGAGGCCGACGGCGACCTCGAGAAGGCCGTCGAGATCCTCCGCCTCAAGGGCGCGAAGGGCAACGCGAAGCGTGCCGACCGCTCCACCAGCGAGGGCCTCGTCGCCGCCGCCCTCAACGACGGCAAGGTCACCATCCTCGAGCTGAACACCGAGACCGACTTCGTCGCCAAGAACGAGCGCTTCATCGCTCTCGCCGACCAGGTGCTCGCGGCCGCCGCCGCCGTCAGCGCCGACTCCGTCGAGGCCGCGCTGGCCGCGGATGCCGAGGGCAAGACGGTTGCCGAGCTCATCTCCGATGAGGCAGCGATCATCGGTGAGAAGGTCGAGCTGCGTCGCGTGCGCACGATCACGGGTGACAAGTTTGAGATCTACCTGCACAAGACGAGCAAGGACCTTCCGCCGCAGGTCGGCGTCGTGCTCGCCTACACCGGTGACGACGCCGAGACCGCGCGCTCGATCGCGCAGCACATCTCGTTCGCCAACCCGACCTACCTCTCGCGCGAGGACGTCCCGGCCGAAGAGGTCGAGAAGGAGCGCGAGATCGTCACGGAGATCTCCCGCAACGAGGGCAAGCCGGAGGCGGCGCTGCCGAAGATCGTCGAAGGCCGCGTGAACGCGTTCTTCAAGCAGGTCGCTCTGCTGGATCAGGACTACGCGAAGGACAACAAGCTGTCCGTCGCCAAGGTCGCCGGCGACGCCGGCATCACGATCACCGACTTCGCCCGCTTCAAGGTCGGCGCGTAAGTCGCGTCAAGGGGTCCGCATTCACCGAATGCGGACCCCTTTTCCGTGCACCGCCTTCGATAGTCTGCATCTCGACGAGAGGAACCCCCCGTGACCGATGAGAACACCGGACGCCGTCGCGTCCTCCTGAAGCTGTCCGGGGAGGCCTTCGGAGGAGGCCAGCTCGGTGTCAACCCCGACGTCGTCGGTCAGATCGCACGCGAGATCGCCGCGGCGGTCGACCGGGTGGAGATCGCCATCGTGGTGGGCGGTGGCAACTTCTTCCGCGGAGCGGAACTGAGCCAGCGTGGCATGGACCGCGGGCGCGCCGACTACATGGGCATGCTCGGCACCGTGATGAACGCGCTCGCGCTGCAGGACTTCCTCGAGCAGGCCGGCGCTGCCACACGTGTGCAGTCGGCCATCTCGATGACTCAGGTCGCAGAGCCTTACATCCCGCGTCGCGCCGAGCGGCACATGGAGAAGGGCCGCGTGGTCATCTTCGGCGCCGGCGCCGGTTTGCCCTACTTCTCGACCGACACGGTCGCCGCGCAGCGCGCTCTCGAGATCGGCGCGGACGAGGTCCTGGTCGCCAAGAACGGCGTCGACGGCGTCTACACGGCTGACCCCAAGACGAACCCGGATGCCGTCCGGATCGACACCATCACGTATCGCGACGCCCTCCAGCGGGGCCTGAAAGTCGTGGACTCCACGGCGTTCAGCCTGTGCATGGACAACGGCATCGACATGCGTGTCTTCGGCATGGAACCCGCGGGCAACGTCACGCGCGCGCTCCTGGGCGAATCCATCGGCACGCTCGTCACCGTCTGAGCCGCTCAAGGCTGCGCACTAGACTTTTCCCTGACGTACCGAACGAATGGAGTGACCGTGATCGCCGAGATCCTGGCTGACACGTCCGCCCGCATGGACCGCGCCGTGGAGGCTGCGAAGGATGACTTCGCGACCGTGCGCACGGGTCGTGCGAACCCCCAGCTCTTCCAGAAGATCCTGGTCGACTACTACGGTTCCCCGACCCCGCTCGCCCAGCTGGCATCCCTGAACACGCCGGAAGCGCGCACTCTGGTCGTCACGCCCTATGACAAGTCCGCTCTCAAAGCGATCGAGCAGGCGATCCGCGACATGCCGAACCTGGGCGCGAACCCGTCCAACGACGGCAACATCGTGCGTGTGTCGATGCCGGAACTGACGGCCGAGCGTCGCAAGGAGTACGTGAAGCTCGTTCGCACCAAGGGGGAAGACGCCAAGGTGCACCTTCGCGGCATCCGTCGAAAGGCGAAGGATGAGCTCGACGCGCTCAAGAGCGAGGTCGGCGAAGACGATCTCGTGCGTGCCGAGAAGGAGCTGGACGCCGTCACGCGCAGCCACGTCGACGAGATCGACGAGGCACTCAAGCGCAAAGAAGCCGAGCTTCTCGAGGTCTGAGGACGTGCCGACCACCGACTCGCCGGGAGATGCCGGGCTCGGAGGCGCTCCGGACCCGGAGGGGGACCGCACGCGCTCCGCAAGCTCGGCGAGCTTCCAGGCTCACGTGCGCGCCGCGCGCACCGAGATCGAGCACCAGATGGACCGGGCTCGCGCCGACTTCGAGGAAGTCACCGACCGCATCAATGCGCGCACCGGTCGCAATCTTCTGATGGCGATCCTCATCGGGCTGGCGGTCGGAGCAGTGGTGCTGGGCTCGTTGCTGTTCATCAAGTGGCTCTTCCTCGTGTTCGCGGTGCCGGTGTGTCTGCTCGGCGTGTTCGAGTTCAGCCGGGCGCTGCAGACCGCCGGCCGGCGCGTCGATGTGTGGCCGCAGATCGTCGCCGGCGCGGTCATCATGCTGTCCGCTTTCTTCGCGGGTCACCTGACGCATTGGGCGCTGACCTTCGGGGCGGTGACCGCGGTGATCGTATGGCGGCTGCTCGCGCAGATGGTCGCTCGCGACGGGCGTCGATACGGCGAGGTCCTCGGCGATGTGCTGATCGCCGGCTTCCTCCCGCTGTACGTCCCGTTCCTGGCGAGTCTCGCGCTGGTCCTGCTGCGCCAGGACCAGGGCGAGTACTGGGTACTCGGCATGCTGATCGCCGTGGTCGCGACGGACACCGGAGCCTACGCGTCCGGGCTCGCCTTCGGCTCGCACCCGATGGCGCCGCGGATCAGCCCGAAGAAGACATGGGAGGGGTTCGCCGGGGGAGCCCTGGCGACTCTCATCGCCTCCGTCCTGTGGGCACTGTTCGTCCTCGGCATCCCCTGGTGGGCCGGCGTGGTCTTCGGGCTGCTCATCTTGGGGTGTGCGACCGTCGGTGACCTCGGCGAGTCGATGATCAAGCGCGATCTGGGCATCAAAGACATGAGTTCATGGCTGCCGGGCCACGGCGGCGTGCTTGATCGGCTGGACTCGATCCTGCCCTCGGCTGCCGCCGCTCTGGCTCTCTATTTCCTCTTCTCTCCTCTGGTGGTCTCATGAACGACGCCGCCGCGACGAGCGCGCCGCCGTTCCCGCTGACGTCCGGCCGCACCCGCGGCTATCGTCCCGATGCCGTCGACGATTTCCTGGCCCGCGCCCGCGCGGCGTTCGAGTCGGGGCAGTCGACAGACATCGATGCGGCCGCCGTCCGCACGGCCGCGTTTCCGCTCGTGCGGCGTGGATACCAGGTGGTCGCGGTCGATGCTGCTCTCAGCCGCATCGAAGACGCGTTCGCCGCCCGCGAACGCGAACAGGCACTGTCTCGTCGCGGCGCACGAGCATGGGTGGGACAGTCGCGCAAGCTGGCCCAGGAGGTGCTGGATCGCCTCACCCGCCCCAAGGGCCGTCGCTTCCGCCGCGTCGGAATGCTGCGCTTCGGCTACCGGGTCGACGAGGTCGATCTGGTCGCCGACAAGATCGCACGCTTCCTCGAGAGCGGCGAACCGGTGACCGTCGACCAGGTGCGTTCGGTCGCTTTCCGGATGCAGCGGCGGGGCTACAGCGAGGCGCAGGTGGACGCTGTCCTGGACGCCACCGTCGAGGTCATGCTCGCCGTCGTCTGATCAGGACAGCCTGGCGGGCTCGGAGCAGCGCGCTAGAATCGGAGGACTGTGACTGCCGACGCCGAATCGACGCCCGCCCGCGTCGATGTTCCCGAGACGCGCGCCGCGCGGAGAAATCAGGTTTCCCCGCGTCGCGTGCGTCCGCCTGCCCCCACCGCGAAGTGGTCGCGCCGACGCGGCGTCATGAGCGGATTCGCCGTGCTGGCCGTTCTCGGATTCGGCGTCGCGTACATCGGACCGATGACGGCCACGAGCCCGCGCGCCCAGGCCGCCGAGGTCGCCCCCATTTCTCTCTACGCGTCGACGATCGCCAACGCCCAGGCGTACCTCGCGGCATCCGACCAGACAGTCGGCCTCGGACGCGACGGCGTCGTGTACAGCGTCTACGTCACGCCCAAGCCCACGCCGACGCCCACGCCGTCGGCAGCGAAGGGATCGTCGTCGTCGAGCTCGTCGTGGTCGCCCCCGTTCGTGGCCCCCGACCCGGGCACGGCACAGTCCATCGCGTACGGGATGGTTCAGCAGCGCGGCTGGGGCGACGACGAGTTCGCCTGCCTGGTCGCCCTGTGGAACAAGGAGTCCGGATGGCGAGTGGGCGCCTACAACGCGGGAAGCGGCGCCTACGGCATCCCGCAGGCGCTTCCGGGAAGCAAGATGGCGTCGGCGGGCGCAGACTGGGAGACCAATCCTGCAACGCAGATCGCCTGGGGCCTCGGCTACATCGGGGGACGTTACAGCAGCCCGTGCGGGGCGTGGTCGCACTCACAGTCCACGGGGTGGTATTGAGCACATGCCGCGCGCGAACCGACGGCACCCCTCACCAGCCGACGATTCGTTCGATCGGCTGTTGAGCGGCTGGAAGCGTACCGAGTCCCGGCGCGGCGCCGAGTGGACCGTGCAACCGGTCAGTGCCGTCCAGGCGCAGAAGACCTACGTCTGCCCGGGGTGCGGCCGATCTATAGCGCCGCGCGCGGCTCACGTCGTGGTGTGGCGCGCGGACGGCGTCCTGGGCGACGCCGCGGATCTGGCCGCGCGGCGGCACTGGCACACGGCCTGTTGGAAGGTGGCATGAGATGGAGATTCGCGGACCGGTACTTCTGCCCGCGCGGCGCGAGGAGATCGAGCTCGAAACGCTCGACGGGCTGACTCTCGTCGGAGAGCTGGCGCTGCCCGCGCACCGCGACCCGGTCGCCACGCTCGTGACACTGCATCCGCTGCCCACAGCCGGCGGGTTCATGGATTCGCACATCCTGAGGAAAGCCGCCGGACGCCTGCCGGCCCTCGCCGACCTCGCCGTCCTGCGATTCAACACGCGGGGCACGACGTCGCCCCGCGGCACGAGCGAGGGTGCCTTCGACGGCGGACGCGCCGAGGAGTTCGACGTTGCCGCGGCGCTCGCTTTCGTCGAGGCGCGGGCTCTGCCGCATCCCTGGCTCGTGGGATGGTCTTTCGGTACCGAACTGGCTCTGAAGTACGGGCGGGATCACGCGATCGACGGTGTCATCCTGCTCTCCCCGCCGTTGCATCGCGCCACCGCGGCGGACGTCGCCGCGTGGCGGGGAGAGACCAGGCAGGTGGTGGCTCTCATCCCCGAGTTCGACGACTATCTCCGCCCCGCCGAGGCTCACGACCGTTTCGCCCCCATCGACCATGCGCGGGTCATCGCCGTCGACGGCGGCAAGCATCTGTGGGTGGGGGAGACGCAGACGCGCCGCGTTCTCACGGAGATCGTCGCGGCCGTCAACCCCGACGCGCTGCCCCTCGCCACCGAATGGGACGAGCAGTAGGACTCATCGCTCGTTCTGACGAGGAATGATCACCTGACGGTAGATGATCAGGATGCTCGCGGCAACGGGAATCGCGATGAGCGCGCCGAGGAGTCCGAGCAGGGCGCCTCCGGCCAGCGCTGCGATCACCACGACGGCGCCGGGCACCGACACCGCGCGGTTCATGATGCGCGGCGAGAGGAGGTAGGCCTCCACCTGCATGTACACCACGTACCAGACGAGCGCCACGATCGCCGTCAGCGGCGAGCTGAGTCCGGGGATGAGGCAGGTGAGCACGATGATCGCCGAACCCGTGAGTGTGCCCACGAGGGGGATCAGCGAGAAGAAGAACGCGATCACCGCCAACACGGCCGGGAACGGGGCCCCGATGATCGAGAGGAAGGCGGCGCTGAGGACACCGTTGATGGCACCGAGCGTGACCTGCCCCATGACGTAGTGACCCACGGATGCGGTGATCTGCTCCGAGAGGTCGACGAAACGTGCCCGCTTCGAGGCGGGCACGAGCTGTGCGACCGACGCCTTCAGCGACGGCGTCGACGCGGTGAAGTAGATCGTGAGGATCAGGATGATGATCGCCCCGGTGATGAGCGAGATGATCGAGGCGCCGATGCCGAGGATCACGTTGCCGGCCGATGTTCCGATCTGCGCGAAGTCCAGGCTGTTGAACCAGTCGGACACGTACTTGAACGCCATGTCGACATCCAGCGCGGGGAAGGTGGCGTGCAGCCACTTCGACAGATCGTCGACGGGGTTCCACGAGCCGTTGACCGCGCTGTCGATGAGTCGCTGCACCTGCGTGATCAGCTGAGCGATCTGCCCCACGAGGACCGGGATGACGATCAGCACGATGCCGGTGAACACCGCCAGCACTGCCGCGAAGGTGATCAGCAGCGCCGCCCACCGCGGCAGGCGACGACGCTCCAGCCAGCTGACGAGAGGATCGAGCCCGAGCGCGAGGAACAGGGCCGTCCCCACGTACAGCAGGATCGTCGACAGCGACTGCACGCTGGTGATGAGCAGGATGCCGACGCCCACGCCGAGCGTGGCGACGAGAGCCGTGCGGAACGGATGCTGCAGCTTCATGGTGATGTCAGAATACGCACCGCGCGGCGCTTTCGCGGGCGACACGGCCGCGGCGGTCGTCGGGGGTATCACGGTCCTCCCGGGCGACGCACAGCAGGATGTCGCTAGGCTGGAACGTCGATTGCGCGCCGCGATCCCGTCTGCGGTGCGCGCGGGAGGTGTCTTACGTGCGTTTCGTCTGGGCTGTGACGGCCTTCGTGCTGGCTGCGGTCATGATCGGCGCCGGTATCGCCCAGCGCACCGTTCTGCAGGGTCCGCGGACCGAGAGCGAGACGATCTCCGTCACCGGCGACGCGCCGTACATCCTGATCGATGGCAGCGTGCTCAACAGCCACGCCGGCTCACAGACCCTCCGTGTCCAGGAGGCGGGCACGATCTTCGCCTCGTACGGGCGCACGGCCGACCTCGAAGCCTGGCTGACGCCGTCCTCGTACACCCACGTGACCGTCGATGGGGGAGCCACCACGACGACGGCCGTCGCGGCGAAGAACCCGCCGGCCGCCGGCAGCGCGCCGATCACCCCCGTCGGCTCGGATCTCTGGCTGGATGAGTTCCAGCAGGATGACGTCCTCATCACCCCCCTGCAGCTTCCGGCGGACATGAGCCTGCTCGTCGCCACCGACGGTGTGAAGCCGGCGCCGAGCAGCCTCACCGTGACCTGGCCGACGGGAGCGACGACCCCGTGGGCGGGTCCTCTCATCGTCCTGGGCAGCATCTTCTTGCTGATCGGCATCATCGTGTACGTCCTCGGCGTGCGGCATGCACGCCGATCGCGCGGCCCGCGCCGCAAGGGTCTGCCGATGCCGGTGACCGAGCCCATCGACGTCGCGGTCGCGGGGGCCGACAAGGGCGTCATCAGCGCCACGCCCTCGCGTCGTCAGTTGACCCGCGGCAAGCGCTCACTCATCGCGGTTCCGGCCGTCGGCGTCGCCGCGTTGCTGTTCACCGGCTGCACTGCCGATGCCTGGCCGCAGTTCGCCGGCACGCCGACGCCCACGGCATCCGAGAGTGTCGTCGTGCCGCAGGATCAGGGACGGCCCGCCGTCACCCAGCAGCAGGCCGAGCGCATCCTCACGCGCGTCTCCGAGCAGGTGGCGAAGGCCGATGCCGCCAAGGATCCCGCGGCGGCTGCGCTGCGGTTGACGGGCTCTGCTCTGGCGGCCCGCGAGACGGACTACAAGCTCCGCGACGTCGCCGCGCACACGGCACTGAGCGCGTTGCCCGACAAGCCTGTCAAGATCATCCTGCCCGAGGCGTACGACGGGTGGCCGCGCACATTCTTCGCGGTCATCGAAACTGGCGACGTCATCCTCAGCGTGACCCAGGAGGACCCCTGGTCGCCTTACAAGGTCACGCGGGAGGCCGAGCTGGTGTCGCAGGCCAGTCTCAATCTCGCGCCCTCGTACGTCGGCGCGATCTCGATCGACCCCGACTCGCCCTTCCTGGCGCTCGCCCCCAACAAGGTGGCCGCGGCCTATGCCGACATCCTCACCAACGGTGACAGCAGCGCGTTCGCGGCGCAGTTCGATTCGACGAACGACCCCTTCCGAAAGCTCGTTGCCGACAACCGCGCCTCCCGGCTGCAGGCGTTCAACCAGACCGGCGCGCAGACGGGGACGCTGACCTACGCGGCATCGGCGGGGCCGGACGAACCCATCTCTCTGGCCACGCTGGATTCGGGCGCGATCGTTGCGGTGACCGTGCACGAGAGCGACACTGTCAAGCCCACCAACACCGACGCGGTGATCAAGCTCGACAACAACGCGATCGTGCAGACCCTCACCGGCGTGAATCAGTCCTCGACGGGCTTCACGACGACCTTCGTCGACCAGCTCTTCTTCTTCGTCCCCTCCCAGAGTTCCAGCAAGCGCATCCAGCTGCTGGGGTACTCGACCTCCATCCTCGACGCGAAAGTAGGCCCCTAAGTGAGCGATCCCACCTCGG
>NZ_MKRU01000051.1:0-11245 GCF_001897985.1 Microbacterium sp. 69-7
CCCGCACCTGGGCGGGACAGGCGCGCGTGTTGGGGCAGCGCAGGTCGATGTCGCCGTCTTTCGCGGGTGCCAGCGTCGAGCCGCATTCCGGGCACCGGGTCGGCATGACGAATGCCCGCTCCGTGCCGTCGCGCAGCTCGACCACGGGACCGAGCACCTCGGGAATGACATCGCCGGCTTTGCGCAGCACGACGGTGTCACCGATGAGAACTCCTTTGGACACGACGACGTCCTGGTTGTGAAGCGTCGCCTGCCGGACGACCGAGCCCGCGACGCGGGCGGGGGCCATCACGGCGAAGGGTGTCGCCCGGCCGGTGCGGCCGACCGAGACGACGATGTCCAGCAGCTTCGTGTTGACCTGCTCCGGCGGGTACTTGTACGCGATGGCCCATCGCGGGGCACGACTGGTCGCGCCCAGCTCACCGTGCAGCGCCAGCTCATCGACCTTGACCACGACGCCGTCGATCTCGTGCTCGACGTCGTGGCGATGCTCGCCGTAGTACGCGACGAACGCCGCCACGCCGTCGATGTCGTCCGCGGTGCGGAAAGACGTGCTCGTCGGCAGCCCCCACGTCGCGAGCAGGGCGTAGACCTCGCTCTGCGAGGACACGGGCGGCTCCGGCCACGCCCCGATCCCATGGACGAGCAGCCGCAGCGATGCGAGCCGGGCGCGTCCGGCTTCGAGCTCCATGCCGCTTTTCTTGTCGAGTTGCTGGCGAAGGCCGCCGCTGGCCGCGTTTCGCGGGTTCGCGAATGCCGGGAATCGGCGGGCGGCGCTTCGGGTGAGCTTCTCCTCGTCGCCTCCGCGCTCACGACCGTCCGTGATGACACGCTCGCGCAACCGGGCCTGGAGAGCGTTGAGTTCGTCGAAGGCCGCGACGGGGATGTAGACCTCGCCGCGCACCTCCACGATCGGAGGATGCCCTTCACCCGCGAGTCGTGCAGGAATGCCCGCGACCTGGAGCGCATTGACGGTGACGTCCTCGCCCACCCGGCCGTCGCCGCGGGTGGCGGCCGACACGAGAACGCCGTGCTCGTAGCGGAGATTGATGGCCAGGCCGTCGATCTTCAGCTCCAGCAGCCAACGGACGTGTCGTCCCGCGGCAGCCGATGTCTTCGTGCACCAGTCTCGCAGCTCGTCCGCGCTGAAGACGTTGTCGAGGCTGAGCATGCGCTCGGCGTGTTCGACGGGCGCGAACATCGAGCTCTGCGCCGCGCCCACCGACTGCGTCGGCGAATCCTGTCCCTGCACCTCGGGGAAGGCGCGCTCCACTGCTTCGAGCCGCCGCACCCACCCGTCGTAGGTCGCGTCGTCGACGATCTCGGCGTCGCGCCCGTAGTACGCGTCGCGGGCGCCGAGGATGAGGTCGGTCAATCGCTCCGCGTCGAGGCGGGCGTCGTCGAGGTTCGTCGGAAGGGAGACTTCATCATCCGTCACTCGGCCAGTGTAGGTGGGGCAGCCGACATCGCCCTGCCCCTTGCGCGCCGCGCGTGGCCCGGTGCCCGCGGTCGCACGCTGACGGGGGTCGAGCTCAACCGGCGATGGGGACGGCCGAGACCGTGCGGTCGACCGTGAATTGCCCGATCACCCGCGTGCCGTCGTACAGCACCGCGGTCTGACCCGGCGCGACGCCGTCGAAGGGCGTCTCGGGACGCACCGTCACGGTGCTCTCGCGGACCACCGCGGACGCCGGCACCGGTTCGGCGTGAGCACGGATCTGCACATGGCAGAAGAACTCGGCATCCTGCGGCGCTCGGCCGGCCCAGCTGTGGCGAGAGCCTGAGATCTCCGCCGTGGCCAGCGCCTCCTTCGGACCGACGACGACCGTGTTCGAGACGGGACGGACCTCGAGGACGAATCGCGGCTTGCCATCGGACGCGGGAACGCCCAGCTGCAGACCGCGACGCTGTCCGACCGTGTACCCGTGCGCGCCGTCGTGGCTTCCCACAACCGCGCCGTCACGGTCGATGATGTCGCCGTGCGCGGTGCCGACCTTTTCGGCGAGCCACCCGCGGGTATCGCCGTCGGGGATGAAGCAGATGTCGTGACTGTCCGGCTTCTGGGCGACCGTCAACCCGCGCTCGGCCGCTTCGGCGCGCACGAGGGCTTTGGACGGCGTCGATCCGAGCGGGAAGTACGTGTGCGCGAGCTGGGGCGCGGTGAGCACACCGAGCACGTAGGACTGGTCTTTCGCCTCGTCGCTCGCCCGATGCAGCTCGCGCCCGTCCGGCCCGTCGACAAGGATCGCGTAGTGACCGGTGCAGACGGCGTCGAAGCCGAGCTCGAGCGCCCGTTCGAGCAGGGCCGCGAACTTGATCTTCTCGTTGCAGCGCATGCACGGGTTCGGCGTACGGCCCGCGCGGTACTCGGCGATGAAGTCGTCGATGACGTCGTCGCGGAAGCGTTCGGAGAAGTCCCAGACGTAGAAGGGGATGCCGAGCCGGTCTGCCGCACGGCGCGCATCCATCGCGTCTTCGATCGTGCAGCAGCCGCGGCTTCCGGTGCGCAGCGTCCCCCCCGCTCGCGAGAGCGCGAGGTGGACGCCGACGACGTCGTGACCGGCGTCGACCGCGCGGGCCGCGGCGACAGCGGAGTCGACTCCGCCGCTCATGGCCGCCAGGATACGCATCGGTCCAGTCTACGAGGGCTGCACGCCGTCGGCGCCGAGCCGACGCGGCCGGGCGGCACTCGTCGCCCGGGCGTACGCACGTGGGAGAGCCGCGAGCAGCGCATCGACATCACTGGGGACGGTGGTGCGCCCGAGCGTGAGCCGCAGTACCGACCGTGCCACGTCCTGGTCGCGCCCGAGAGCGAGCACGACGTGCGAGGGCTCCGCGACACCGGCTTGGCACGCTGATCCGGTCGAGACCGAGATCCCCTCCTGATCGAGCAAGAACAGCATCGTCTCCCCCACCGCCCCCGGCAGGTGGACGTGCACGTTGCCGGCGAGGCGGTCTCGAGCATCGCCCAGCAGCTCGGCAGCCGGGATCGCGGCGCGGATGCCGGACCAGAGCCGATCGCCGAGCGCCACCAGCCGCTTCTGCTCGCCGACGCGTTCGGCCTCGGCATCTTCGAGGGCGACAGCCAGCGCCGCGGCGCCGGCGATGTCCTGCGTGCCCGAGCGCAGTCCGCGTTGCTGACCGCCGCCGTGCAAGAGCGCCGCGATGCGGGCGTGACGCGACACGACGACGGCGCCCGTGCCGACGGGCGCTCCGACCTTGTGCCCCGAGACGCTGAGCGCGACGAGACCGACGCCGGGCGCGGCGCCTCCGCGCCAGGCGGAGAACGACACCGGCAGGTGACCCATCGCCGCAACGGCGTCGAGGTGAAGCGGAACGTCGGCAGCGGCGGCGGCGGCCGCCAGCTGAGCGGCATCCTGAACGGTTCCGACCTCGTTGTTGGCGACCAGGGCGGTCGCCAACGCCGCGGGAGCGGGGGCGGTCAGCGCCGTCCGGAATCCGTCGAGGGGAATGCGGCCGACCGGGTCGAGCGCGACGGCGCGCACGCGCGCGCCCCGCGCGCGCAGCCAGTCGACGGTGTCGATGCTCGCATGATGCTCGCCGTCGGGCAGCAGCACGGCCTCACGGTCGCCGGCTTTGCCCCACCACAGACCCTTCAGCGCCAGGTTGATGCTCTCGGTCCCGCCGGAGGTGAGCACGACCTCGATCGGGTCGCAGTCCAGCACCGCGGCGATACGCTCGCGCGAGTGCTCCAGCAGCCGTCGAGCCGCCTGCCCGGCACCGTGCACCGACGACGCATTGCCCGTCAGCGTCGCCGCTGCCAGCCATGCCTCGCGGGCGCTCTCGCGCAGGGGCGTCGACGCCGCATGGTCGAGATAGATCGACATGACGCTCCCGCACTCGTGACGACGCGGACTCACCGCGTCACTACTCTAGAGCGCATGGCCAGCCCGAAGCCGTCCCGTATCGTCGATGCCCACCCCGCCCCGCCCGCACCGTTCCTCGGGCCTGCCTATGACCGGCTCGGCGTCACCCTCGGGCCCGACGGCGGGACCCTTCGTGTGTGGTCGGAGGACGCGACTGGGATCGATCTGGTCGTCTTCGACGCGGACGATCTCGACTGGATCACCGCGAGCATCCCGCTGACCCCCGCGGGCGACGACGTCTGGGAGGTGACGACGCCGCACCTGCGCGTCGGCGCGTGCTACGCGCTTCGCGTCACGGGTCCGGCCGGCCCCGGGCAGACCTTCAACCCCGAGAGCCTGCTCCTCGATCCCTACGCGCGAGGCCTGGTGCCGGTGCGTATCGGCCAGTGGCGCGCGACCGTCGTCGACGACGAGTTCGACTGGAACGGGATCGCGCGTCCGCAGACGCCGATGGACCGGACGGTGATCTACGAAGCCCACGTGAAGGGGCTCACCAAACGGCACCCCGACATCCCGCCGGCGCTGCACGGCACGTACGCGGGACTCGGGCATCCGGCGATGATCGCGCACCTGCGCGGGCTGGGTGTGACCGCGGTCGAACTCCTGCCGATCCACGCGTTCGAGACCGAGCCGCGCCTTCTCAATCAGGGGCTGACGAACTACTGGGGCTACAACACCCTCAACTTCTTCAGCGCGCATGCCCCCTACGCGACCGCTGACGCCGTCGCCGCCGGCCCTGACGCGGTGCTGCGCGAGGTCAAGACGATGGTTCGCGATCTCCACGCCGCGGGCATCGAGGTCATCCTCGACGTGGTGTACAACCACACGTCCGAGCTCGGTCTGGGCGGACCGCGATCCAGCTTCCGTGGTATCGACAACCGCGGCTACTACCGACAGCAGGACGACGGCGCCTACATCGACGTTACCGGGTGCGGTAATGCCGTCAACACGGCGACGCGCGCCGCCGCGCGTCTCGTGCTGGACTCCCTGAGGTACTGGGCCGACAACGTGCAGATCGACGGTTTCCGCTTCGACCTGGCGGTGACCCTGGGGCGTGGTGGCGACAACGCGTTCGATCCTGAGCACCCGCTGCTTCGGGCGATCGTCGAGGATCCGTCGCTCGCGGGCCTGAAGATGATCGCCGAGCCCTGGGACGTCGGTATGGGCGGCTGGCAGACGGGCAACTTCGGCACGGGCTGGGCCGAGTGGAACGACCGCTACCGCGACCGCGTTCGCAACTTCTGGCTGAGCGATATCGACTACGCCCGCCGCGCCTCGACGTCGCCCGTCGGCATCGGGGGTTTCGCCACCCGGCTCGCCGGCTCGTCGAACACGTTCAGCGCCGAGCGCGGACCGCTCGCGAGCGTCAACTTCGTCACCGCGCACGACGGGTTCACCCTGCGTGATCTCGTCTCCTACGACGTCAAGCACAACCTCGGCAACGGCGAGCAGAACCGCGACGGCGCCGACACGAACCGTTCCTTCAACCATGGTGCCGAAGGGCGCACCGACGACGAGGCGATCCTGGCGACGCGCCGAAAGGCGATGCGCAACCTCATGGGAACGCTGCTGTTGTCGGCCGGTGTGCCGATGATGACCGCGGGCGATGAGTTCGGGCGGACGCAGCGAGGAAACAACAACGCCTACTGCCACGACTCGCCTCTGACCTGGCTCAACTGGGAGCACGCTCCGTGGCAGGACGACCTACTGGCTCACGTGCGTCGGCTCATCCAGTTGCGCCGCGACAACCCCGCTCTGCGACCGCGTCGTTTCGCGCGTGACGCGCACGTCGTGCCCAGCGCATCGGTCATTGATTGGTACGACGAGAACGGCGAGACGATGTCGATCGAGCGATGGACCGATCCCGTTCACCGGACCCTGCAGTACGACGCGGCATCCACACCGGAAGAGGAGGATCCGAACCGGATCCTGCTGGTCGTGCACGGCACCGAGAGCGCGGTGGACGTCACCCTCCCCACGATCGACGGCGTGGCCGGTTACGTGTCGCTCTGGTCGAGCGTGCCGGATCGTCCCGACACGACCGAGCCGGTGTTCGCCCCGGGCGATGTCCTCACCCTGCCGGGCACCGCGCTCCACCTGTTCCGGATGCAATGACGCGAACCGGACTCCCGATGGTGTGCCCGTTCGGGGTTCGGCGGTAGGTTCGAGTCGTGGCTTCGACGACGCGCTCCGCTTCTTCCGTTCCTCCTCGCGCGACGACGCTGCGCAGCGCTGCACCGATTCCGGTACGCCCGGCCACGGCGTGGCGCGGCGTGACCGACACGCGGGCAGGACGGATCCCGATGGCGCTGCCGCACCCGTCCGTCCCGGACGCGCTGTTTCTACCGTCCGCATTCTCCGGCGAGGCGGTTCCGTTCGTGGTCACCGCCTTCCGCGAGGGTCACGACCGGATCGGCGTGCACGTGCGGCTCTTCTCCCCCTCGGGAGAGGAGTCTCTGCATCGGCTGTCTCCGCTCGGTGACGGTTTCGATCGCTGGAGCGTCGACATCGCGCCGCTCGAAGAGGGAATCTGGCGGTTTCGCTTCGAGGCCTTCGGCGACGATGTCGCGACGTGGGATCACGCAGCGCAGCTCAAGATCGCGGCCGGCGTCGATGCGCCGCTTATGCGCGAGATGGGCGCCAGACTGTTCACCGACGCGGCCCGGGAGAAGGACCGCCCCACCGCCGAGCGCACTGCCCTGAACGCTGCCGCCCGCGCACTGCGCGAGCAGAGTACGAGCGACGACGAGGCGTTGGCGGTCATGCGCGATCCTGCGATCCGCGCCGCCTTTCGCGCCCGACCGGTTCAGTCGCTCCTCACGACAGGTCCCGACCTCGAGTTGCGGGTGGAGCGGGAGCGCGCGGGCGTCGGCGCCTGGTACGAGTTCTTCCCCCGGTCGGAGGGCGCGAAGCGGCTGAAGGACGGGTCGATCAAGAGCGGCACCTTCCGCACGGCGATCAAGCGCCTGCCCGCCGTCGCCGCGATGGGCTTCGACGTGCTATACCTGCCGCCGATCCACCCGATCGGCGAGGTCAACCGCAAGGGACCCAACAACACGCTGACCGCGGGTCCGAGCGACCCCGGCTCCCCCTGGGCCATCGGGTCGGCCGCCGGCGGCCACGACACCGTGCACCCCGATCTCGGCACGCTCGCCGACTTCCGCGCTTTCGTGCGTGCGGCGCGCGCCGAGGGACTCGAGGTCGCGCTCGACCTCGCGCTTCAGGCGGCCCCCGACCATCCGTGGGTGGCGGCTCATCCGGAGTGGTTCACCACGCTTCCGGACGGCACGATCGCCTACGCGGAGAATCCGCCGAAGAAGTATCAGGACATCTACCCGATCAACTTCGACAACGACCCCGCCGGTATCCGCGCCGAAGTCCTCCGCATCGTGCGGCATTGGATCGCGCAGGGCGTGAAGATCTTCCGCGTGGACAACCCGCACACCAAGCCGCTGCAGTTCTGGGAGTGGCTCATCGCCACGGTGAACGCCGAACACCCCGACGTGGTCTTCCTGGCCGAAGCCTTCACCCGTCCGGCCCCCCTGCAGGCGCTTGCGCAAGCCGGGTTCCAGCAGAGTTACTCGTACTTCACGTGGCGCAACACGAAGGCGGAGCTGGAGGAGTTCCTCCACTGGATCTCCCACGACACCGCGGACTTCATGCGGCCCAACCTCTTCGTCAACACGCCCGACATCCTCACCGAGTACCTCCAGTACGGCGGCCGTCCCGCCTACAAGATCCGCGCAGCCCTGGCCGCCACCGCAGGCGCCTCCTACGGCGTGTACGCCGGCTACGAGCTGATCGAGAACGTGGCCCGGCCCGGGTCCGAGGAGAACCTCGACAACGAGAAGTACGAGTACAAGCTGCGCGACTGGGATGCCGCGGCATCCCAGGGACTGACCATCGCTCCCTACCTGACGCGCCTCAACGAGATCCGCCGCGCTCACCCGGCGCTGCGACAGCTGCGCGACATCTCGATCCATTGGAGCGACGACGACGCGATCCTCGTCTTCGTCAAGCACCTGCCCGCGGCGCTGAGCGTCGACGGGGTCGACGACACGATCATCGTCGTCGCGAACGTCGACCCGCATTCGACTCGCCAGACCACGGTGCACATCGACTCCACCGTGTTCGGCGTGGCGCGCGGCGCCGACTACGTCGTCGAAGATCTCGTGACGGGCGCGACGTGGACCTGGAACCAGGACAACTTCGTCCGTCTGGACGCGTTCGACGAACCCGTCCACATCCTGCACGTGAAGGAGACCCGATGAGCGACATCTCCGACCAAGTCCTGGACACGGTCGCGACCGGCTCCTACCACGCCCCGCACGACATCCTCGGCCCGCATCGACGCACCGACGGGTCGTGGGTGATCCGCGCACGCCGGCCGATGGCATCATCGGTCACGGCCGTGGCGGACGACGGCACCGAGATCCCGCTCGAGCACGTGCGCGCCGGAATCTGGGAGGGCCAGAGCCCCACGCAGCCCCGCGCGTACGAACTGGTGGCCACTTACGAGGGCGGCGCCGACTACCGCGTCGACGATCCGTACCGTCATCTTCCGACCCTGGGTGACGTCGATCGTCATCTGATCGCCGAGGGTCGCCATGAGCAGCTCTGGCAGGCACTCGGTGCCCACGTTCGCCATTACGACGCGGTCAGCGGCGTGTCGTTCGCTGTCTGGGCGCCGAATGCGCGCGCTGTGCGTGTCGTCGGCGACTTCAACGCGTGGGACGGCCAGGGGCACGCGTTGCGCAGCCTCGGCTCCAGCGGCGTCTGGGAGTTGTTCGTGCCCGGGCTCTCTTCCGGCGCGGTCTACAAGTACGAGATCCTCACACGCCACGGCGGGTGGATTCTCAAGGCCGACCCGATGGCACAGCGTGCCGAACTTCCTCCGGCGACCGGGTCCATCGTGACCGAGAGCGCGTACCGCTGGGGCGATGAGGAGTGGATGACCTCACGCGCCGGACGAGACGTGCTTTCGCAGCCGATGTCGACGTACGAGTTGCACCTGGGATCCTGGCGACCGGGGCTCGGGTATCGAGACGTCGTGGAGCCGCTGATCGCGTACCTCACCGAGACCGGATACACCCATGTCGAGTTCCTGCCCCTGGCCGAGCATCCGTTCGGTGGCTCGTGGGGGTATCAGGTCAGCGGGTACTACGCTCCGACGAGCCGTTTCGGCAGTCCCGACGACCTGCGCCACCTGATTGACCGACTGCACCAGGCCGGCTTCGGCGTCATCATGGACTGGGTTCCGGGCCATTTCCCGAAGGACGCGTTCGCGCTGGCCCGTTTCGACGGCGACCCCCTGTACGAGCATCCCGATCCCCGCCGCGGCGAGCACAAGGACTGGGGCACGCTCATCTTCGACTACGGCCGCAACGAGGTGCGCAACTTCTTGGTGGCCAACGCCCTCTACTGGCTGGAGGAGTTCCACGTCGACGGTCTGCGGGTGGATGCCGTGGCCTCGATGCTCTATCTCGACTACTCGCGCGAGGCCGGCGAATGGGAGCCGAACATCTACGGTGGACGAGAGAACCTGGAGGCGATCCGGTTCCTCCAGGAGGTCAACGCCACGGCATACAAGCGCTACCCCGGCATCGCCATGATTGCGGAGGAGTCCACCAGCTATCCCGGCGTCACCTCGCCCACCAGCGCCGGTGGCCTCGGGTTCGGGTTCAAGTGGAACATGGGCTGGATGAACGACTCGCTCGAGTACATCAAGCGCGACCCGATGTACCGCGGCCATCACGAGGGCGAGCTGTCGTTCTCGTTCGTCTACGCCTTCAGCGAGCACTTCATCCTTCCGATCAGCCACGACGAGGTCGTCCACGGTAAGGGGACGCTGTTCACGCGGATGCCGGGAGACCATTGGCAGAAGCTCGCCAACACCCGCGCCTTCCTCGCGTACATGTGGGGCCATCCCGGTAAGCAGCTGCTGTTCATGGGGCAGGACTTCGGGCAGCTGTCCGAATGGTCGGAGGGCCGCGGACTGGACTGGTGGATGCTCGATCAGCCTCCGCACCGGCAGCTTCTCGACTTCGTCGGCGCGCTCAATCGCGTCTACCGTGAGAACCCACCGCTGTGGGCGCGCGACAGCGACGGCTCCGCGTTCCGGCGCCTGGGTGCTCCCACCTGGAACCCGAACGTCATCGCCTTCGCGCGCGTCGACGACCACGGCAACACCGTCGTCGTGGTCTGCAACTTCTCCGGTGTTCCCCTTCACGACTACGCCCTGGACCTGCCGGCGGGCGGAGCGTGGCGGGAGCTGCTCAACTCCGATGCGCAGGCTTACGGCGGCTCGGGAGTGGGGAACTTCGGCACGGTGCACGCCGATGACGACGGACGTGCGACACTCGTTCTGCCCCCGCTCGGCGTCCTCTGGCTCGGCCGCCCGGCGTAGGTGCCGGCGTCCGATGCCGGAAGAGTCGGTGTCAGAACAGCAGTGAGGTCAGCCGGCCGCGGGCACGGATGACGCGCGCGTCACTGTTCCCGATGAGTCCGAAGAGCTCGATGAGGCGGTCGCGGACGGCGCCGCGCTCATCGGACGGCAGCGCCGCGAACAGGTCGAGCAGCCGCGCGAACGCGTCGTCGATGTGACCGCCGGCGATGTCGAGATCGGCGACGGCGAACTGGGCCTCGATGTCGGTGGGCGCGGATGCCGCGGCATCCCTCGCCTGCTGCAGGTCGAGCCCCTGCACGCGCTGCAGGAGGCGCACCTGGCCGAGACCGGCCTGAGCCTGCTCGTCGCGCGGGTTCTCCGCGAGCGCCGCCTCATACGCGGAAACGGCGCGCGCGTAGTCGCCCGCCTCGATCGCATCGAACGCCTCCTGGTGTCGCGGGGGCAGTGCGGGCTCGTCGGGTTCAGCCGACTCGGCGCCGTCGACGGGGACGGTGCCCGTGACGCCGTTCTGGGCTGCCAGCTGCAGCAGCTGGGCGAAGACGTCGCGTACCTGCTGCTCCGGCACCGCGCCGGTGAACAGCGGAACGGGCTGACCCGCAACGAGGGCGACGACCATGGGGATCGACTGCGCGCGGAAGCCCTGGGCGATCTGCGGGTTCGCATCCACGTCGACCTTGGCCAGCACCAGACGTCCGGCGAGCTCGGTGACGACCTTCTCGAGGATCGGGCTGAGCTGCGTGCAGGGACCGCACCACTCGGCCCACAGATCCACCACGACCGGCACGGACCGCGACAGCTCGAGCACCTGACCGAAGCTCTCGTCGGTCGCATCGAAGATCAACGACGGGCCGGGGCCCGCTGAGGGCGCCGTTGCGGAGCCGGCGGGTGCCGACGGGCGAGAGCGCAGGGACGACAGGTCGACGGCACCGCGCAGCACGGCGCCCGAGGTGGG
>NZ_MKRU01000052.1:0-5941 GCF_001897985.1 Microbacterium sp. 69-7
CGCATCGCGGAGCGCGCAGAGCTGTACCGTGGAAGATCCCATGGCTGATTCCCGCACTCCTCCCGAGGTCGACCGCGTCGCGGCATCCCGTCGCGCTGTCGCGGCCCGACGCGAGCGCGCCGCGCTCAAACACGATGTCGCGATGCGCGTCATCACGCCGCAGGAACTGCTGCAGCGCGCCCTCGACGCCCCCGACTCGCCCGCCGGTGCGATGCGGATCACCGAGTTCCTGACGGCGCTGCCCGCCATCGGCGAGGGCAAGCGCGACCGCGTGCTCGCCGAGCTCGAGATCGCGCCCGTGAAGCGGCTCGGTGGACTCGGGACGCGCCAGCGCGCCGCGCTCACGGCGTGGCTCGACGGCCGCTTCCCGCCGCTCCAGCCGCGCAGCGGCCGCAGCCGCCTCATCGTTTTGGCCGGCCCGACGGCCGTCGGCAAGGGCACCGTCGCCGCGTACATCAAGGATCACCACCCCGAGATCCTGCTGTCGGTGTCGGCGACCACGCGCGCACCGCGCCCGGGAGAGGTCGACGGCGAGCACTACTTCTTCGTGGACGATGACGGTTTCGACGCCCTCATCGCCGACGACGCCCTCCTCGAGCACGCGACGGTCCACAACGCCTTCCGTTACGGCACGCCGCGCGCGCCCATCGAGAAGGCGCTGGCGGAGGGGCGCACGGTGCTCCTGGAGATCGACCTGCAGGGTGCCCGCCAGGTGCGCGCTGCCGCCCCGGACGCGACCCTCGTGTTCCTGACCCCGCCGAGCTGGGACGAGCTGGTCAACCGTCTCGTCGGACGCGGCACGGAGGGAGCGGAGGAGCGCGCACGCCGCCTCAAGACCGCGAAGGTGGAGCTCGCCGCGCAGGGGGAGTTCGACTACCGCGTCGTGAACGACGACGTCGCGCGCGCCGCCGCCGAGATCGCCGCGCTCGCGCGCTGAGTCGGCGGGTTCATCCGTCCGCAGCCGCCGCCTCGACCACCCCGAAGCGGCGTGTCGGGACGGATGAACGGCATTCAGCAACGGCAAACATCGATGAGCTCGGCGCCGGCGCGGCGCTGATAGAATGAAAAGATGCCGCGGCATCCTGCGGCCACGATTTCTCCCGCGTGGGCATTCCCCGCGAGTTTTCCCACCGCCATTCGATCCTGGAGGTTCATCATGGCCGGACGTGACAAGGGCATCATCGACCCGCCCATCGACGCGCTGCTCGACAAGGTCGACTCCAAGTACCAGCTCGTGATCTACGCGTCCAAGCGGGCACGTCAGATCAACGACTACTACTCCGATCTGCACGAGGGCAACCTCTTCGACAACGTCGGTCCGCTCGTCGACTCGAGCGTCGAGGACAAGCCGCTCACGATCGCGCTGCACGAGATCCACGAGGACAAGCTGCGCCTGCGCGCGGCGGAGTGATCCCCGCCTGACATCATGACGCCGTATGGCGTCGACATGCCCGTGACCCCGACCGCGACGACGTCGTGTCGGAGATCACGGGCATGATTGTCGAGTACCCGAAGTCGTCTGGAGCCCCGATGAGCGCGCTGCGTCTGTTCACGTCCGAGTCCGTCACCGAGGGCCACCCGGACAAGATCTGCGACCAGATCTCCGACTCCGTCCTCGACGCCCTGCTGACGGTCGATCCCGGCAGTCGCGTCGCGGTGGAGACCCTCGTCACGACCGGCCTCGTCCATGTCGCAGGTGAGGTCCGCACCGACGGCTACGTCGACATCCCCGGCATCGTTCGCCGTGTCGTCAACCGCATCGGCTACACCTCGAGCGAGACCGGCTTCGACGGCGACTCGTGCGGCGTCACCGTCTCGATCGGCGAGCAGTCGAGCGACATCGCCGCGGGCGTCGACACCGCGATCGAGCACCGGGAAGGGGGCTCGGTCGACCCGATCGACGCTCTCGGCGCCGGCGACCAGGGCATCATGTTCGGCTACGCGACGAATGAGACGCCGCAGCTCATGCCGATGGCCATCTGGACGGCGCACCGACTCGCCGAACGGCTCACCGACGCCCGCCGCTCCGGCGCTCTCGGATTCCTCCGCCCCGACGGCAAGACGCAGGTGACGCTCGGCTACGACGGTCACGTGCCCCGCACCGTCGACACCGTCGTGCTGTCGACGCAGCACAACCCCGACATCTCGCTGCCCGCTCTGCGCGCCGCGGTGCAGGCCGAGGTCATCGACCCCGTGCTCGCCACGACCGGCCTGGACGTCTCGAACGTGCGCTACGTCATCAATCCGGCCGGCCCCTTCGTCACCGGCGGCCCGAAGGGCGATGCCGGCCTCACCGGACGCAAGATCATCATCGACACCTACGGCGGCGCCTCCCGCCACGGCGGCGGCGCGTTCAGCGGCAAGGATCCCTCCAAGGTGGATCGCTCCGCCGCCTACGCGATGCGGTGGGTCGCGAAGAACGCCGTCGCCGCCGGTCTCGCCGATCGGCTCGAGGTGCAGGTCGCCTACGCGATCGGTCGCGCCGAGCCGGTGGGCCTGTACGTCGAGACGTTCGGCACGGGCCACGTCTCCGACGAGAAGATCACGTCCGCGATCCGCGAGGCGTTCGACCTGCGTCCGCAGGCGATCATCGACGACCTCGACCTCCTCCGCCCGATCTACGCGCAGACCGCAGCGTACGGGCACTTCGGCCGTGAGCTTCCCGACTTCACGTGGGAGCGCACCGACCGCGTCGAGGAGCTGCGCGCCGCCGCCGGACTCTGAGCCGCGCCGTGATCGTCGTCGCGCGGGTTCTCATCGACTCGCCCCTGCCGCAGCTCGACCGCCTCTTCGACTACGAAGTGCCGGCGGAGCTCGTGGCCGATGCGGTTCCGGGCGTGCGCGTGCGCGTACCGCTGCGCACCGCGGGGCGCGTCGTCGACGGCTACCTGGTGGACGTGGTCGCCGCGGAGGCGCCCGAGCGCCCGCTGTCCGAACTCGACGCGATCGTGTCGCCGGTCCCGGTCCTCACCCCGGAGCTCTACGCGCTCGCCCGGCGCGCCGCTGATCGCGCTGCGGGCTCCGCCAGCGACATCCTGAGGCTCGTCATCCCGAAGCGCATGGTGAGGGCGGAGAAGGCATGGCTGGCGGCGCAGTCGGCGGCATCCGACACGGAGCCCTCGCCGACGGCATCACCGGTCACCGCGGATGCCGCGGCGTGGGCCGACACCGTCCTGAGCCCGTACCCGGGGCTCGCCGACGCCGTCGCCGCCGCGGAGCGACTGGCCCTCGATGCGCCGCCCCGCCCGAGCACGGAGCTGCCGATCGGCGCCTGGGCCGAACTGCTCGCGGCGGTCGCCGTGCGCCAGCTCGGAGCCGGCCGCAGCACCGTCGTCGTCGTGCCCGATCACCGTGACGAAGAACAGCTCCTCGCGGTGCTCGCCGCCC
This sequence comes from Microbacterium sp. 69-7, assembly GCF_001897985.1. NCBI lineage: Bacteria > Bacillati > Actinomycetota > Actinomycetes > Micrococcales > Microbacteriaceae > Microbacterium > Microbacterium sp. 69-7. The sequence continues at coordinate 3,388 of NZ_MKRU01000052.1, forward strand.
GCGTGGGCGAGGATGCGATCGTGCGCGACGACGCCCGCCGCTCGGGGCCGGAACGGTACGCCGCCTACCTGCGCCTGCGCACCCCGAGGCCCTGCATCGTCGTCGGCAACCGCTCGACGGTGTACGCGCCCGCGCACGACACCGCCTGCGTGATCGTCTGGGACGACGGCGACCCGCTGCTCGCCGAACCGCTCAGCCCGGGGGTACACGCTCGCGACGCCGCACTCATCCGCCAAGAGCTGGAAGGGTCGTCACTTGTGTTCGCGGGCCATACGCGCACGACCGACGTCGAGCGACTCGTGCAGCTGGGGTGGGTGCGCGAGCTGCCGGCGGCACGCCGCGCGAGCCCCACGGTCGTGCTCTCGGCGACGCGCGAAGGCGAGTCGCACGGGGCACGCGTGCCCTCCAGCGCCTTTGCCGCCGCCCGGGACGGCCTGCGAGAAGGCCCCGTCCTCGTCCAGGTCGCACGGCCCGGCTACGCTCCCGTGCTCGTGTGCGCCGAATGCCGCACGCCGGCCCGCTGCCGTCATTGCACCGGTCCGCTCCGCGCCCGCCGACCGGGGGCGACTCCCGACTGCGGATGGTGCGGTCGATCCGATCCGGCGTGGACGTGCGTGCAGTGCGGCGCCGCGAAGCTGCGCATGGCGTCGTCGGGGAGCGAGCGCACCGCCGACGAGCTCGGCCGCGCCTTCCCGAACACCCGCGTCATCGTCGCCGACGGAGCCCACCCCGTCACCCGCGTCGAGGCGCGCCCCGCCCTCGTCATCGCGACACGCGGCGCCGAACCGCACGCGGTGGGGGGCTACCGGGCGGTGATCCTGCTGGACGGCGATCGCATGCTGCTGGCCGAGCAGCTGCGCATCGGCGAATCGGCGCTGCGCTGGTGGTCGAACGCCGCGGCCCTGGCCGCCCCGTCCGCGCCCGTACACCTCGTCGGCGTGGCTGGTCCGGTGGCGCGGGCTCTCGCGACGTGGACGCAGCCCGCGTACGCGCGCGCGGAGCTGGCCGATCGCGGACCGCTCGCGATGCCGCCGGTCGTCCGGGTCGCCGCGGTCGAGGGGACCCTCACCGCGGTCGAGGGCGCCCTCAACGACCTCCGAGACGCCGTCCCGACGCTCCCGGCGGCGCCCGGGTCGATCCTGGGCCCCGTGCCCGTCGGTGACGATCTGGTGCGTGCGCTCGTCCGCTTCGACTACGCGCACGGCAGGACCGTCGCCGAGACGCTCCGCGCCGCCGTGGTCGCCGAGGCGCTCCGTGGTCGGCGTGCCGCCCAGCGCGCGCGGAACCGGAGCGGCCCGGGCACCCGCACTACACTGCGGGTGCGGCTCGACGTCCCCGAACTGGACCTGTGACGTCCTCTCGCCACCATCGCCTTCGTCATCCGAGGAATCCCATGCGTATCGTCTTCGCCGGCACCCCGGCGCCTGCTGTTCCGTCGCTGCGGGCGGTCGCGGCATCCGCTCACGACCTCGTCGGCGTGGTGACCCGCTCCGACGCCCCTCTCGGCCGCAAGCGCGTGCTGACGCCGTCTCCGGTCGCCGAGGCCGCCGACAGCCTCGGCGTTCCGGTCATCAAGGCCGATCGTCTGGATGCCGAGGCCACCGCCGCCGTCGAGACGCTCGCACCGGATCTCGGCGTCATCGTCGCGTACGGCGGGCTGGTGCGCGAACCGCTCCTGTCGGTGCCGCGCCACGGCTGGATCAACCTCCACTTCTCGCTCCTGCCGCGGTGGCGCGGCGCCGCCCCGGTCCAGCACGCCCTCATCGCCGGCGACCGCACGACAGGCGCCAGCGTCTTCCAGCTGGTGGCCGCACTCGATGCCGGCGACGTCTTCGGCGAGGTGCGCTACGACATCCCCCGCGGCGCGACGGCCGGGGAGGTTCTGACGGACCTGGCCGATGCGGGCGCCGAACTGCTGGCCCGGGTGATCGACGAGATCGCCGCGGGGACGGCGCGCGCCGTCCCTCAGCGCGGTGCGGCGACGCTCGCTCCGAAGCTGTCGATCGCCGACGGCGCGCTCGATCTGACTCGCCCCGCCGATGTCGTCCTGGACCGCTTCCGCGGCACGACGCCCGAGCCCGGCGCCCACGTCGGCATCGCCGGCGCGCGGCTGAAGGTCCTGGCCGCGCATCGCGGGCCGGACACCGACCTCGCGCCGGGAGTGCTCAGCGTCTCGGGCAAAGACGTGCTGCTGGCGGCGGGGGAGGGCACGACGGTCGTGCTGAAGACCGTCCAGCCGGCGGGCAAGGGCGCGATGGCGGCGGGCGATTGGTGGCGCGGTCTGCGCCTCGACGGTCCCCGCGTGGAGCTGCCGGGCGCGCAGGTGGCCTCGTGAGCGCGTCGCCGCGCTGGGTCGCCTACGACGTCCTGCGCGCCGTCGACGAGACCGACGCGTACGCCAACCTCCTGCTGCCGCGCGCGATCGCGCGGGCGGGGCTCACCGGGCCGGACGCGGGGCTCGCGACCGAGTTGACCTACGGGACCCTCCGCCGTCTCGGGACCTACGATGCGATCATCGCGGATGCCGCACGCCGGCCGATCGCCGACGTCGATC